>DATHHZ010000032.1:0-2250 GCA_035316965.1 Burkholderiales bacterium
GCATCCGGCAGAACTGGCGGTCTACCCGACGAACTTCGCTTGCCCGAGCGCGGTGCTGGACGAGCTTCGCACCGGCGAGCGTTTCGGAATGAGCGACGTGATGTCGCCGTGGTCGGGTGCCGCCGCCGAGAAGGAACGATGATCCGCGCGGGGATCGTCGGCCTCGGCAGATGGGGACAAAACCTCGTCGCGAGCGTGCAGGGCAAGAGCGACGCGATCCGTTTCGTCGCCGGCGCGACGCGCACTCCGGAAAAGGCCCAAGGCTTCGCCGACAAGCACGGCTTTCCGCTCCATGACCGCTACGAAAAATTGCTGTCTGACCCCACGATCGACGCGGTGGTGCTCGCCACGCCGCACAGTTTTCACGCCGAGCAGATTATCGCCGCCGCAAAGGCGCACAAGCACGTGTTCGCCGAGAAGCCGTTCGCCCTCGCTTTACGGGACGCAAGAGCCGCGGCGCGCGCCTGCGCCGAAAACAAGGTGACGCTCGCGATCGGCTACAACTGGCGCTTTCAGCCCGCGCTCATGGAAATCAAGAGCATGCTCGGCGACGGGCGGCTCGGGAAACTCCTGCACATGGAGGGCAATTTCTGCGGTCCGAGCGTGTACCGCTTCGAGCGCGAACACTGGCGTCAGAGCCGCGAGGAAGGACCCGCGGGCGGCATGACCGGGCGTGGCGTGCACCTCGTCGATGCCATGCTCTTCCTCTCGGGGAGAATCGAGTCGGTGTACGCGCAGAGCTCTCGCGCCGTCCGGGATTTCGGCCTCGATGACACGACCTCGATGCTGTTCCGCTTCGAAAGCGGCGCGACCGGCTATCTCGGCACCGTGATCGCCACGGCGGAGACCTGGCGCCTGCAGGCCTTCGGCGCGAACGGCTGGGCCGAGGTCGGCGACGTCGAGCACCTCGCCACCTGGCAACTCAAGGTCTCCACCATCGACCGCGAGAACCTGCACCTGCACCGCAGGCCGCAGATCATGACCTTTCCCGAAACCAGCACCGAGCACGCCGAGCTCGAGCATTTCGCGCAAGCCGCGATGGCCGGACGGCCTCTCGCGGTCGCGGACGGCGGCGAAGTGCACGGGGTTGCGGTGCTCGAGGCGATCCTCGAATCGGCCCGGGACGGATCGCGGGTCCGCGTCGCTTGAAAACTGAGAGAATAGCCGCGACTACCCGGAAGGAATCGCCCATGCGAAATCTCGTCACCTTGCTTGCGGGCGCGACGCTCGCGATGTGGGCCGCGGCCTGTTGGCCTCAAGCCGGCAGCCCGAACTTTCCCGCGAGACCGGTTCGAATGGTGGTGGCCTTCACGCCCGGAGGCGGAACCGACATCATCGCGCGGATCGTGGCGCAGAAACTCGGCGAGCGCTGGGGCCAGCCGGTGGTGGTGGAAAACCGCGCCGGCGCCTCTGGCAATATCGGGACCGACCTGGTGGCGAGGAGCGCACCCGACGGCTATACGATGCTGATGGCGTTTTCCTCCCACGCGAGCAATCCCGCGCTCTACGGCAAGCTGCCGTTCGACATCAACAAGGACTTCAGTTCCATCACCATGGTTGGAACCGCACCGATGGTGGTGATCGCGAGCCCCGCGTTCCCCGCGAAGACGCTAGCCGGGCTGATCGAGTACGCCCGCGCGCGTCCCGACGCGGTGAAGTTCGGGTCCTCGGGCATCGGGACCCCCGTGCACCTCGCAGGCGAGCTGATGATGCAGCTCACCGGAATCAAAATGGTCCACGTGCCCTACAAGGGCATCGCACCGGCGATGACCGCCATTCTCGCCGGGGAGATCGAGATCACCTACGTGGCGGTGCTGACCGGCCTGCAGCATTTCAAGGCGGGCAGGTTGAGTCCCCTCGCGGTGGCCGGCCGCAGCCGCTATCCGGCGCTGCCCGACGTGCCGACGGCCGCGGAGGCGGGCCTCGCAGGCTACGAAATCGATTTCTGGTACGCGCTGCTCGGGCCGGCCGGCATGCCGGCACCGCTGGTCGCGCGCATCCAGCGCGATGCCGCGGCTATCCTCACGACGCCGGAAATGAGGGAGAGCCTGCTCGCCCAGGGCTGCGTCGCGGCGGGCGGCGGGCCCGAGGAGCTTTCCGCGCGGATCAAGAGCGACTACGAGCTCTGGGCGAAAGTGATCCGGACCGCCGGCGTGAAACTGGAGTGATCCGTTCGCCCGCCCGCGCGAACAGCGCCGCGACGCAGCCCTGGGCGAGCAGGCTCTCCCTCATTTCCGGCGTCGTGAGGAT
>DATHHZ010000033.1:0-4389 GCA_035316965.1 Burkholderiales bacterium
TGTGGCTTGCGCCGGTGCAGGTGATGGTGCTCAATATTTCGGAGGGTCAGACCGATTACGCCACGCGGGTCGCGGCTGCCATGAAGCAGGCCGGCTACCGTTGCGAAGCGGACTTGAGGAACGAGAAAATAACCTATAAAATTCGGGAACATAGCTTACAGAAGCTGCCTTACCAGCTGATCGTCGGCGAAAAAGAGAAGGCAGCCGAAAAGGTGGCCGTGCGTACCCGCAGTGGTGAAGACCTCGGGCAGAAGTCCCTGCCGGACTTCATCGCCCGCCTCCGCAGTGAGGCCAAAGCGGGGAGTACGGCTTAGTTTTTAATTTTCTGGAGGATGCAACATCGCCACAGAGAGAACGCAGCGCATCAACGTCGAGATCAATGCGCCCGAAGTGCGCTTGATCGGAGCCGCCGGCGAGCAAGTCGGTATCGTGCCGATCGCCCAGGCCCTGAAAATGGCCGAGGAAGCCGAAGTCGATCTGGTGGAAATCGCTCCGCTTGCCAAGCCGCCCGTCTGCAAGTTGATGGACTATGGCAAGTTCAAGTACCGCGAGGCGAAGAAAGCTCACGAAGCCAAGCTCAAGCAGAAGCAGATCCACGTCAAAGAGGTAAAGTTCCGTCCCGGAACCGACGAAGGCGACTACAAGATCAAGCTGCGCAACTTGATCAAGTTCCTCGATGAAGGCGACAAGACCAAGGTCACTTTGCGCTACCGCGGCCGGGAGATGGCGCATCAGGAATTTGGCGTGCGGTTGATCGAACGGGTGAAACAGGATCTCGAGCCGCATGCGGTGGTGGAGCAGTATCCGAAGATGGAAGGGCGGCAATTGATCATGGTGTTGGCCCCGAAGAAGGGCAAGAAAGAAATCAAGAAGCCGGTGAAAAAGGAAGCCAAGAAGGAACCCAGGAAAGAACCGAAACCTGAGGTTTCGCCCTAACGCAACGGCAGGTTTTAGAAGAAGTGGTGCCGAGGTCGGAAAGCGCTCCGCTGGGGCCACCCGCCGCCATGCCAAAACAGGAGTAGTGCAATGCCCAAAATGAAGACCAAGCGCAGCGCCGCCAAGCGCTTCAAGATCCGCTCCGGTGGGAGTATCAAGCGCTCGCAAGCGTTCAAGCGCCATATCCTCACCAAGAAAACCACCAAGAACAAACGCCATTTGCGCGGAACTGCGGAAGTGCACGCTACGGACAAGCAGCATGTCCGCGCGATGCTCCCGTACGCGTAAAGGAGAGCCGCCATGCCACGAGTCAAACGCGGCGTAACCGCGCACGCCAAGCACAAGAAGGTCATCGCCCAAGCCAAGGGATTCCGCGGCCGCCGCGGCAATGTTTTCAACATTGCCAAAGAAGCGGTAATGAAGGCGGGGCAGTATGCCTACCGTGACCGCAAGCAACGCAAGCGCCAGTTTCGCGTCCTCTGGATCGCACGCATCAACGCGGCTGTGCGCGAGCACGGCATGACCTACTCGGCCTTCATGCACGGGCTGAAGAAGGCTTCGATCGAGGTCGATCGCAAGGTGCTCGCGGACCTGGCCGTGGCCGACAAAGCCGCTTTCGCGCAGCTCGCGAGCCAAGCGAAAGCGAAACTCGGCGCCTAGAGTCAAGCAACGAGGCTCGGGATCACGGACTAGGACGGCGCGCCGTTCGGTACGTCGCAGGCAGGTTCCCTTGCGGGTCCGTGATCTAGAGATGAGTTTTTTTGCCCCTTCACCCTAGTTCCCGTCCGCTAGCCCCCGTCGTGCAAGATCTCGATACTGTAGTTTCCGAAGCGATCGCTCGGTTCAACGGCACTGAGGACGTCGCCGAGCTCGAGCGGATCAAGGCGCGTTACCTCGGAAAATCGGGAGCACTCGCCGGGGCGATGAAGGACCTCGCCAAGCTTGCACCCGAGGCCCGCCGCGAAGTCGGGGCTCGCATCAATGCCGCCAAGGACAGGATCGAGGCGGCGCTCGTCGCCCGCCGCGAGGTGCTGGCCGCCGCCGAGCTCGATTCGCGGCTCGCCGAAGAGGCACTGGACGTGACTCTGCCGGGGCGCGGCCTTGCCCGCGGCGGCCTGCATCCGGCGACGCGCACGCTCGAGCGAATCGAGCAGCTTTTTCGCTCGATCGGGTTCGACGTCGCGGACGGCCCCGAGATCGAGACCGACTTCCACAACTTCACTGCGCTCAATCAGCCGCAGGACCACCCCGCGCGGTCGATGCACGACACGTTTTACCTGAAGGGCGCTGGCCAAAACCTGCTCCGCGCACGCACACCTCGCCGATCCAGGTGCGCTACATGCAACATCACGAGCCTCCGTTCAAGATCATCGCGCCCGGCCGGGTGTACCGCGTCGATTCGGACGCGACGCACACGCCGATGTTCCACCAGGTGGAGGGCCTCTGGATAGACGAGGCGGTGAGCTTCGCCGATCTGAAAGGCGTTCTCACCGATTTTCTGCGCAAGTTCTTCGAAGACGAGAAGTTGCGAACGCGCTTTCGGCCGTCTTTTTTCCCTTTCACCGAACCCTCGGCCGAGGTCGACATGAGCTGCGTATTTTGCGGCGGCGCGGGCTGCCGGGTATGCGGGCAAACCGGCTGGCTCGAGGTAGCCGGCAGCGGTCAGGTGCATCCCAACGTCCTCAAGGCCTGCGGCGTGGACCACGAGAAGTACATGGGATTCGCTTTCGGCATGGGTCCCGATCGGTTGACGATGCTGCGTTACGGGATAGACGACTTGCGACTTTTCTACGAGGGCGATCTGCGCTTTCTCGCCCAGTTCACGTGAAATTTCCAGAAAACTGGTTGCGCTCCTTCGTCGATCCGAAAATACCGACGCAGGAGCTCGCGCGCGTGCTTACCATGGGCGGGCTCGACGTCGAATCGGTCGAGCCTGTCGCACCCGCTTTCGACAAGGTCGTGGTCGGGCAAGTCCTCGAGGTCGCAAAGCACCCCAACGCCGACCGACTTACGCTCTGCAAGGTCGACGTCGGCGGTGGTACGACGCTTGCGATAGTCTGTGGAGCTCCAAACGTCGTCGCCGGAATGAAAGCGCCGGTAGCGATGGTGGGGGCGCGGCTCCCGGACATGGAGATCAAGCAGGCGAAGGTCCGCGGCGTCGAGTCGAGCGGCATGCTGTGCTCGGCGAAAGACCTGGGTCTTTCGCAAGATCATTCCGGGCTGCTTGCCTTGCCCGCCGAGGCGCAGCTTGGGGCGGACGTGCGCAGGGTGCTCGATCTGGATGATCAGCTCATCACGCTCAAGATCACGCCGAACCGCGGAGACTGCCTGAGCCTGCGGGGCATCGCGCGCGAAGTCTCGATCCTGACCGGTTCACCGCTTGCTGTGCCCGCCGTGGCCCCGGCGAAGGCCGCGCTGGACGAAAAGCGCGGGATCCTGCTCCAGGATACGGAAGCGTGCCCGCGCTACTGCGGCCGCGTCATACGCGGCGTTGATGCAAAAGCGCGAACGCCCGACTGGATGGTTCGCCGGTTGGAGCGTTGCGGGCTGCGCTCGATTTCCGCTATCGTCGACATCACCAACTTCGTGATGCTCGAGCTGGGGCAGCCCCTGCACGCTTTCGACAACCGCGCGATCGAAGGCGAAGTGATCGTGCGGCGTGCCCGCAAGGGCGAGCGCCTTAAGCTGATCAACGGACAGGAGGTCGAATTAACCCCTGACGTGCTGCTGATCGCCGACCGGAAGAAGTCGCTTGCGCTTGGTGGGGTCATGGGCGGGGAGGCAAGCGCGGTGTCCGGTTCGACCGTCGACGTGTTTCTTGAAGCGGCGTGGTTCAATCCCTCCGCCGTCGCGGGCCTTACTCGACGCTTCGCGCTGTCCAGCGACGCGGCTTTCCGCTTCGAGCGCGGTGTGGATTTTACCGCCACCCCAGAGGCAATCGAGCGCGCCACGCAGCTGATATTTGACGTGTGTGGCGGCGCGGCAGGACCGATAAGCGAAGCTGCTGCAACGCTGCCGCAGCGCAAGCCGGTCCGACTGCGCTCGAGCCGCGCGAGCAAGATCATCGGCGTGCAGTTCTCGGATGAGCAGATCGCGGGCTTGCTCAAGCGCCTGCAGCTGCCGCATGCGCGCTCAGGCGGTGAATTCACGGTAACCCCACCTTCGTACCGTTTCGACCTCGAGATCGAAGAGGACTTGGTCGAAGAAATCGCGCGGCTGCATGGCTACGACAACATTCCTTCGCGGCCCCCGCAGGCTACGCTCACCATGCTCCCCGCTCCCGAGGGCCGCAGGACCCTCTCCGAGCTCAAGCGGATTCTGGTGGACCGCGAGTACTTCGAGGTCGTGAATTTGAGCTTCGTGGAGGCGCAGTGGGAGAGCGATTTCTGCGGCAACGTCGAGCCGATCGCACTGGAAAATCCGATCGCGGCCCAGCTCGACGTGATGCGCTCG
>DATHHZ010000034.1:0-4161 GCA_035316965.1 Burkholderiales bacterium
GATGAAGCTCGCGGCGACGATGCACCACAGGAACACCATCGCGGCGAACGCCGCGGGTCCGGCCCCGAAGTGCACCGCCGACCCGGCCGCGGCGGCGCCTCCAAGCAGCTCGACCAGCGGATAGCGCGGGCTGATTCGCGCCTTGCACGCCGAGCAGCGTCCGCGCAGCATCGCCCAGGAAACGAGCGGGATGTTTTCGGCCGCGGTGATGGCGTGGCCACACGCGACGCAGCGCGAGCGCGGAACGAAGAGGTTGAACCCTTCCGCCGGGGCGACGGTTTCGCCGCGCAGGTCTGCGCATTCCTCCTGCCAACCGCGCTCCATCATCTTCGGCAAGCGATGAATGACCACGTTCAGAAACGAGCCCACAATGAGCCCGAGCGCCAGGCACAGCCACGGAAACACGATCGGGTGGGCGGCCGCTTTGAGAGTGTCGCTCATCGGATCAAATAAAAAGGGTCACGGCAACACCGTAACCCTTTCGACGAGGTGCGTGATGGAAATAATGCTAGACCGCTTGGCCGATCTTGAAGATCGGCAGGTACATCGCGATCACCATGCCGCCGATCAGCACGCCCAGCACCACCATGATCATCGGTTCCATCAGACTGGTGAGCGCGTCAACCGCGTCGTCGACTTCGGCCTCGAAGAAGTCGGCGACTTTGCTGAGCATGGAATCGAGTGCGTCGGATTCCTCCCCGATCGACACCATCTGCACGACCATGTTGGGAAAGACGTTGGATTCCTGCATCGAGGCCGTCAGGCTCGTCCCGGTGCTCACCTTCCTCTGGATTTCCTTGGTGGCCACCGCGTAGACGTAATTTCCCGAAGCGCCGCCGACCGATTCGAGCGCCTCGACCAGGGGCACGCCGGCCGCGAACATGATGGAGAGCGTCCGCGTCCAGCGTGCGATGGTGGACTTCTTGATCAGGTCGCCGAAAACCGGCACCTTGAGCATCAGCCGGTCCATGTACACCTGGACCGGAATGGAGCGCTTCCACAGCTCGAAAAACCCCCATACACCTCCGATGACTGCGGGGAAGATGATGTACCAGTAATTGACGAAAAAGTTCGAGACCCCCATGACGAACAAGGTCGGGGCGGGGAGATCGGCGCCGAAGCTCGTGAACACCTCCTTGAACGCCGGGATCACGAAAATCATGATGACCGCCGTGATGATGAAGGCAACCACGATGATCGCGATCGGATAGAACAGGGCCGCCTTGATCTTCGATTTGATGCCGAGGATTTTTTCTTTGTAGGTCGCCAGGCGTTCCAGGAGAGTTTCGAGAATCCCGGCCTGCTCGCCGGCCGCAACCAGGTTGCAGTACAGGGCGTCGAAGTGAAGTGGGTACTTCCGGAATGCCGAGGCGAGCGAGGACCCGGTCTCCACGTCGGTCTTGATCCCCATCAGCAATCTCGCCACCGCCGGGTTGGCGTGACCTTTGCCGACGATGTCGAAAGACTGAAGGAGCGGCACGCCAGCTTTCATCATCGTCGCCATCTGGCGGGTAAACAGGCTGACGTCCTTATCGCTGACCCTGCCGCCCCTCCCGAGGCGCTGCTTGTGGACCTTGGAGACGATGATGCCCTGGCGGCGCAGCGTGACGGTGACCACCGCCTGGCCGCCGGCGCGCATTTGACCTTTGATGACCTTGCCGGACTTGTCCTTGCCTTCCCAAAGGTAGGTGACTTCCTTGACCCTGGCGACTGCTGCTGCGGTTGCCATAGCGGTTTCTCCTGCTTCATTCGCCGATGCAGAGCCTGCGACTTCCTTGGGCGAAGCCGGGGCCCTCGCGGACAGTCCCGCGATAATGCATGGGCAGAGGCTCTTTGTAAAGGCTCAGGTATCCTCCGCAATGCATTGAAGACAAAACGTAAATTGATGATCTCGCAGACCGTGAATTAGTTCCTGCGCCGTCCAGGGCGCAGAGCTTTTCAGGCGGCTTGCGCGAGGTCGGACAAGTGCGGGCGGAAAAGCCGCACGGTCTTGATCACCCGGTCCTGGGTCTGGACGATTTCCATCGGCACGTCGGCGATCTTGAGCGCGACCCCTGCCGCGGGAATGTCCTGCAGGTGTTCCAGGATGAGACCGTTCAGGGTCTTCGGCCCGTCGAGGGGCAGCGCGAGCCCGAGCTTGCGGTTCAGCTCGCGCAGCACGCTCGAGCCCTCCACCAGGGCGCTGCCGTCCTTGTCCCAGAAATAGCTTTCCCATTTCACCGGCGCGGTGGTGGTGAACTCGCCGATGATCTCCTCGATGATATCCTCGAGGGTCACTAGGCCCTGCAGCTCCCCATACTCGTCCACCACGAGCGCGATGCGCTGGTGGTTCTCCTGGAAGTACTGGAGCTGTGCGAACACCGGCGTGCCGGCGGGAACGAAATAGGGTTCCGCCAGCAGCCCGGCAAGCGCCCTCCGGTCGAATTCTTCCGAGCGCACCAGGTGCATCACCTTGCGCAGGTGCAGGATGCCCGCGAGGTTGCCGAGCTCGCCCCGGTAGGCGGGGAGCCGCGTGTGGTACGCGGTGGTGAGTTGCGCGAGGATGCTCTCGCTCGACGCCTCCAGGTCGATCGCCTCGATCTGCGCTCGGGGCGTCATCACGTCCTCGATCGTGATCGCTTCAAGGTCGAAAAGGTTGACGAGAATGCTCTGGTGCTTCTTGGGCATGAACTGCCCCGATTCCAGCACCAGCAGGCGCAGCTCCTCCATCGTCATCCGCTGCGAATGGGCGCCGCTCTTCGAGTGTACGCGGAACACGTAGAGCAGCGGCGCGACGAACAGGTTCACGAACCAGACTACCGGGTAGAGAATCCTGAGCAGCGGCTTGAGCACATAGCTCGCGAGCGGCGCGATGCGCTCCGCATAGGCCGCGCCGATGACTTTAGGCGTGACCTCGGAGAAGACGAGGATCAGGAAGGTGATCACCAGCGTGGCGGCCATCATCACGTACTTGTCGTCCCCGAAAAGCTCGATACCGATGACGGTGACGAGCGACGCGGCTGCGGCGTTCACCAGATTGTTGCCGAGCAGGATGACCCCGAGGAGCTTGTCGGTCTTCGCGAGCAGCTCGGCGGCGAACTGCGCGCCCCGGTTCCCCATGCGCACGAGCGCCTTCAGCCGATAGCGGTTCACCGCCATCATGCTGGTTTCGGCGATGGAGAAGAGACCTGAGATTACGAGCAGGACGGCGAGCGCGACGAACTGCACCGCCAACCGAATGTCGTCCAAAGCGGGCGCCTAGGGACAGAAGGGAGCGGAGTATAGCTTAGGCGAGACCGCGCCGCAGGATCACCTCGAGCACGAAACGGCTGCCGACATAGGCGAGCAGCAGCGCGACGAAGCCGACGAGCGTCCAGCGCAGCGCGACCCGTCCCCGCCAGCCGTAGAGATAGCGCCCGGCGAGGAGCGCCGCGAAAATAAGCCAGGAAGCGATGGCGAACACCGTCTTGTGGTCGAATTTCATCGCCCGGCCGAAAAGCGTTTCCGAAAACGCGATTCCGGTGGCGAGCGTGAGCGTGAGGAACACGAATCCCGCGAGGATGATCTGGAACAGCAGCCTTTCCATCGTCAGCAGGGGCGGCAGCGCGGCGAGCGGCCCGACCAGCGCGCCACCGTGCAGTCGCCGCTCCATCAGCGTCATCAGAAGCGCGTGCAGCGCCGCGATCGTGAACATGCCGTAGGCGACCATCGCGAGCGCGAGGTGCAGCCGAAATTCGGCCGAGTGCGTGTAAGGCGTACTCGCAAGCCCTGGGAAGAGCGCAGGCAGCGGTGCGCACACGGCGGCGAGCGCGAGGACCGGCGCCTGCATGCTCTCGAGTTCGAGAAACCGGCTCTCGATCCAGTAGATCAGCACGGCGAGCCACAGCATCACCGAGAGCGCCTGCCCGAAACCGAAGTGCAGTTCGGACTGGGCCCACAGTATGTCGTAGACGAGCCAGGTATGCAGCGCGAACGGCGCGAGGATCGCCGTCCGCTCCAAAGGCGCGAGCCGCGGCGCGCTCGCGCCGCGCCAGCGCGTGCGCCAGAAGTGAAAAGCGAGGATCGCGTAGAGGAGAGACGCGGCAGCGTAGAGTAGAATCGCCGGCATCCGCGCAGTTTACACCGACGCCACGCCCTCCCGTGCTTGAGAACCTGACCGAGCGCCTGTCCCGGATCGCGAAG
>DATHHZ010000035.1:0-4603 GCA_035316965.1 Burkholderiales bacterium
CAAGGCCGCGGCCCGTCCGGTTCAGGTGGGCGACTGGGTCGGCAGCGATTGGATGATTCTCGGCGGCCTCAATCCCGGCGACCGGGTCATTCTCGACAACCTGCTCAAGGTTCGCCCGGGTGCCGCCGTGAGTCCGCAAGCTGCGGCGGAAGCCAAGGCCGCGGCGGCTCCGGCCGCAAAGTAAGGCAAAGTAAGGCGCCATGTCGCGGTTCTTCATCGAGCGGCCGATCTTCGCGTCGGTCATCGCGATCATCATCACGCTCGCCGGGCTGGTCGCCTGGCAGGTGTTGCCCATCGCGCAATACCCGGAGATCGCGCCGCCGACCGTGACGATCACCGCCGCCCTCCCCGGAGCGAGCGCCGAGACGCTCTCCCGAACCGTCGCCGCCCCGATCGAGGAGCAGCTCTCCGGGGTCGAGGGCCTGCTCTACTTCCAGTCCACCTCCTCCTCGAACGGCACGTTGACGATCACCTGCACTTTCGAGGTGGGGACCGACGTCAACAACGCCACGATCCAGGTGAATAACCGCGTGCAGATCGCTCTGCCGCGGCTCCCCGACGACGTCAAGCGAACCGGCGTGGTAGTGCAGAAGCGCTCGGTCGACATCCTGCTCTTCGTCGCCGTGACTTCGACCGATCCGCGCTTCGACACGCTGTACCTCTCGAACTTCATGACGCTCAACGCGCTCGACGTCCTGAAGCGCGTTCCGGGCGTGGCCGATGCCACCATCTTCGGCGCGCGCGACTACTCAATGCGGATCTGGCTGCGTCCGGACAAGATGGCGCAGCTCGGCATCACCGCGACCGACGTCGCCGGCGCCATCCGCGCACAGAGCAACCAGTACGCGGCCGGCAAGATCGGGCAGGATCCCGCTCCGGACGGGCAGGCGCTGATCTACACCGTGACCGCCCAGGGACGGCTGATCCAGCCGGAGGAGTTCGGCAACATCGTGCTGCGCTCGAGCGGTCCGGGCGGCGTGCTGCGCGTGAAGGACATCGCGCGCATCGAGCTGGGCGCGGACAGCTACGACGCCTACACCACGGTGGACGGCAGGCCGACCATCGGCACCGCCGTCTTCCTGCAATCGGGCGCCAACGCGCTCAACGTCGCCAACTCCGTGCGCAAGACCATGGACGAGATCGCCAGGGGCTTTCCGGCGGGCGTGAGCTACCTGATCCCCTTCGACACCACGCGCTTCGTGCAGGCCTCCATCAAGGAGGTGATCCACACTCTTTTCATCGCGGCGCTCCTGGTGCTCGCGGTGGTGTTCATTTTCCTGCAGAGCTGGCGCGCCACGCTCATTCCCTTTATCGCGGTCCCCATTTCGCTCATCGGGTCATTCGCGGGCCTGTACGCGTTCGGTTTCTCGATCAATACGCTGACGCTGTTCGCGATCGTGCTTGCCACGGGGATCGTCGTTGACGACGCCATCGTCGTGATGGAGAACATCGAGCGGCTCATGGCCGAGAAAGGCCTCTCGCCCAAGGAGGCCGCGATCGAGTCCATGCGCGAAGTCACGGGAGCCATCATCGCGATCGAGCTGGTGCTGTGCTCGGTGTTCGTCCCGGTGGCCTTTCTCGGCGGCCTCGCCGGCCGGCTCTATCAACAGTTCGCGGTCACCGTCACCACCGCGGTCGTCATCTCCGGCGTGGTGGCGCTGACGCTCACGCCCGCCCTGTGCGCGCTCCTGCTGAAACCCTCTCATGGGGAATCGCGAATTTTCAGGCCGTTCAACCAGGGTTTCGCCTGGGTCGTGTCCCAGTATACGAACGGCGTGCGCTGGGTCGCGAACCACGCGGCGATCGCCTTTGCGGCCTTTGCACTCGTCATCGCCTGCGCCGGCTGGCTGCTCAGGGTCATCCCCGGCAGCCTCGTGCCGCCGGAGGACCAGGGCTACCTGTTCGGGGCCGTCGTCCTGCCCGACGGGGCGACGCTCTCGCGCACCGGCAAGGTCGGCGCGGCGATGCAGAAGGTTCTTACGGAGCACCCGGCGGTCGAGCACGTTTTCATGATCAACGGTTTCGATCTGATCGGCGGCGGCAACAAGACCAGCTCGGCAACGCTCTTCATCACCCTGAAACCCTGGGACGAGCGCAGCGCCAGCGCCGAGGACATCGTCAAGTTCGTCGGGGCCCGCGGCTCGGGCGTGAGCGAAGGGCTCGTGTTCGCCTTCAACCCGGTGCCGATCCGCGGCCTGGGGACCGCCGGAGGCATGGAGATGTTCCTGCAGAGCCGCGCCAACGCCGACCCGAAAAAGCTCGCCGCAGTGGTGCAGCAGTTCCTCGGGGAGCTGAGGAAGCGGCCCGACCTGACGGCCACCAACAGCTTTTTCCGCGCCAGCGTGCCGCAACTCTTCGTCGAGGTGGACCGCGAGAAGGCGCTCTCGCTCGGCGTGCCGATCGGCGACATATTCGACGCGTTGCAAAGCACGATGGGTGCGCTCTACGTCAACGACTTCAACAAGTTCGGGCGAACCTACCGCGTCCAGATGCAGGCCGAGCCGCAGTTTCGCGTGCGCCCGGAGGACCTCGGCAACGTGTACGTGCGCTCGGGCACCACGGGAGAGATGTTGCCGCTGAAGAGCCTGCTGCAGATCCAGCCGATCGTCGGACCCGACCAGATCGACCGCTTCAACGGCTTTGTCGCGGCGAAAGTGCTCGCCGCCACCGTTCCAGGGGTCAGCTCCGGGCAGGGTATCGCGGCCGTCGAGCAGGTCGCGCGCGACGCTTTGCCCGACGGCTATTTCATGGAATGGGTGGGCCAGGCCTTCCAGGAAAAACGTGCCGGCAAGGCCGCGATCATCGCGTTCTGCTTTGCGCTGGTCATGGTGTTCCTGATCCTGTCGGCGAATTACGAGCGCTGGTCGCTGCCCGTGGCGGTGCTGCTCTCGGTGCCGTTCGCCATACTCGGTGCCCTCCTCGCGGTGCTGGTCCGCGGCATGAGCAACGATATCTATTTCCAAATAGGTCTCGTGACGCTGATCGGCCTCGCCGCGAAAAACGCGATTCTCATCGTCGAGTTCGCGGCGCAGAACACCGCGCAGGGGATGTCCGCGTTCGACGCCGCGGTCGCCGCTGCGCGCCAGCGCTTCCGGCCGATCGTAATGACTTCGCTTGCCTTCGTGCTGGGCGTGCTGCCCCTGGCGATCGCCTCGGGAGCGGGCGCCGCCGCGCGCCGCTCGATGGGCACCGGCGTGGAGGGCGGCATGCTCGCCGCCACCTTCGTCGCGACGCTGTTCGTGCCCCTGTTTTTCATCGTCCTCACGGGCCGCAAAGCGCGGCAGGCGAAAAAAGCGACGCAGGCCGGAGAAAGCAGCGCATGAGCGCGCGCATCCCTGTCCTCGCCGGCGTATTCCTCCTCGGCGGCTGCATGCTCGGGCCCGACTACGAGCGGCCCGCCCTGGATCTTCCCAAGGCCTACACCGAGCCCGATGTCGGGCCGAAAGCCTCCGTACCCTCTGGCTGGTGGAAGCTCTACGGCGACACTACGCTCGACGAGCTCGTCGCTTCCGCTCTCGAGCGCAACGCCGATATCCGGTTCGCGGTGGCGCGCATCGAGGAGGCCGACGCCAATTTGCGCGCCGCCAACGCGGCCTTCCTGCCCGAGATCGATGTGGGAGCCAACGCGAACCGCACCCGTTCCAGCACTACGATGGTCCTGCCTCCTCCGCCCGGAGTTCCCGTCGTGCGCAACGATGTGCGCCTCGCGCTCTCGAGCTCGTTCGAGCTGGATTTCTGGGGACGCCTGCGCCGCGGCGTCGAATCGGTGCGCGCGCAGATGCTCGCCACGCGCTACGCGAGGGACGTCGTCGCCCTCACGCTCCAGGGCCTCACCGCGCAAGCGTATTTCGCGCTGCGTTCACTCGATGCGCAGATCATCGTCACCCGCGAAACCATGGCCACCCGCGAGAATGCGCTTGCCTATGTGCGCTCGCGCGCGCGTGGCGGCGTCGCCTCGGAGCTGGAAGTCGCCCAGGCCGAGGGCGCGCGGGCGGACATCGCGACCCAGTTGAGGGATCTCGAGCGGCAGCGCGTTCTCGTCGAGCACCAGCTCGCCACTCTCACCGGCCGGCTCGACCTCATAGTAGGGATCGGAGATCTGCGAGCGCTGCCGATGCCTCCTCTTCCCCCTTCGGGCCTGCCTTCCGGGCTGCTCGAACGCCGCCCCGACATCCGGCAGGCCGAACAGCAGCTCGTTTCGGCCAACGCGCAGATCGGCGTCGCCAAGGCGGCGATGTTTCCGACGATCTCCCTCACCGGATTCGCAGGCGCAGAAAGCGCAACGCTCTCGAGCCTTCTCAACGACAGGGGCTCGGGGATCTGGTCGATCGGCTTCGGCCTGAACCTGCCCCTATTCGACGCCGGACGCTATCGGGCGCTGACCGACGCCGCGATCGCGCGCCAGCACCAGGCCGTGGCCAGCTACCAGAAGGCGGTCGAAACCGGATTTCGCGAGGTCGTCGACGCGCTCGTCACGGTGCGCCTGACCTCCTCGTCGGAAAAGGATTACCAGACCAGCGTCGACGCGGCGCGCAGGGCTCTGCGCCTGTCGCGCATGCGCTATGAAGCCGGCTATTCTCCGTTTCTGGAAGTGCTCGACGCG
>DATHHZ010000036.1:0-2538 GCA_035316965.1 Burkholderiales bacterium
GCTCGCCTGGCGCCAGGCCGAGAGGGTGTCGCGCGCCTTTGCGAGATCGTTATCCTTGAGGGCGAGATGAATGGCGGTGAAATAGTGGCTGCGCTGACGAAATCCCATCGTGAGATAGAGCGCAGTGACGTTGAGCACGAGCGCAAGGAGAGGGTGTGCGCCATACGCGGCCGTGTAGACGAGCCAGGCCCCGAGCACTGCAGGCAGTACCGTAATGACCCAGGCGATGGCGCCTTGCCGAGTTTCGCCGGCATTGAAAAGCCCCTCGAGAAATGTCGCATAACGCGCCAGGAGTGTGTACAAATAGCGGCGGTCGGCGAGCGGACGCCACTGCTCGAGGAGGAGCGCCGCGACGAGGGAAAGCAGGCTCATGGTTTCGAACGTGATGGCCCGGACGATCAGCTTTTCAGGAAAGAATACAAGTTCATGAGCATCCCGGCCGTGGCTCCCCAGATGTAGTACTGTTGATACGGTATGGCGTAGTAATGGCGCTCGCGGCCTTCGTGCACGACGCTGTTGCGCTGGTGGTTCGCGGGGTCGAGCAGATACTCGAGGGGTACCTCGAACACTTCGGCCACCTCGAATTCGTCGGGCTGCAGCTCGAGCGGCGGGGTCACGAGGCCGACCACCGGGGTCACGCGATAGCCGGTCACCGTAACATACTCATGCAGTTCTCCGAGCACTTCCACTCGCGCGGCCGCAAGACCGATTTCCTCTGCGGCCTCCCTCAAGGCAGTCTCCGCGGCGTACGCGTCTCCCGGCTCGCAGCGGCCGCCGGGAAAACTGATCTGTCCGGCATGGTCGTTGAGGTGCGCGGTACGACGCGTAAACAGAACCGTAAGCCCGCTCTCGCGTCTTACCAAAGGCACGAGCACCGCGGCGGGCCGGATTTCCCGATCACTGCGCCAAAGGTGGCCGTCTCCCGAAGTCACCGGCTTGACCGTTCGGGGCTCGGCAAAACGCGAGCGCACCCAGAGTTCGTCAGGCGCGGAGACGGGTGAATTCATTTGACGAACGCAAGTTTCCGGTGCTTATTCTACGCGGCAGCAGTGCCGCGATCACGGCGGGATCGGAATTGCATTCGACCGCGGCGGGCGCTATTCTATCGGCCGCCGGAATGGATTTGCCGGCACGCGAATTCGCGACCTTTTCAAGGAGAACCGATGAAGATTCGTTTTGCAGCATTGTTTGGCGCGCTCATGCTCGCCAGTGCCTCCGCGTTCGCCTTCCACTGCCCCGCGGACATGAAGAAGATCGACGCGGCGCTGGAAAAGAGCCCGAAGCTGTCGGCGCAGCAGATGGCCGATGTCAAGAAGTTCCGCGCCGATGGTGAAGCCTTGCACAAGGCCGGCAAGCACCAGGAATCCGTCGACACGCTGGCCAAAGCGATGAAGATACTGGGCATCTGATCACGTTCCGCAAACATGAAAGCGCCGCGGCTCGCCGCGGCGTTTTTCTTTCGTGCGACCGCGAGTCAGCCCGTGCACGAAGGCGCGCGCTTGAAGCGCTGGGTGGCCTCGACCAGCGCGCCGAGAATCCCCGGCTCCCACGCGGAATGCCCGGCGTCAGGCACGATCCGGTACTCGGCTTGGGGCCAGGCCCGATGCAGCTCGTGCGCGGACACAAGTGGGCAAACCATGTCATAGCGCCCCTGCACGATCGTTCCCGGGATGTCGCTGAGCCGGTGCGCGTTCTCGAGCAGGGAGTTTTCGGAGAGAAAAATGTCGTTCATGAAGTAATGCGCTTCGATCCGCGCAAGACCCAGGGCAACGACATCCCCGGCAAAATACGCCACGGTCTCGGAACTGGGAAGTAGAGTCGAGCAGGAGCCCTCGTAGATACTCCAGGCGCGCGCAGCCGGCATGTGGACCGCGGGATCGGGGTCGATCAATCGGCGGTGGTAATTGCGGAGCAGATCACCGCGCTCCTCCCGGGGGAGGAAGCCCGTGAATTTCTCCCAGGGCTCTGGGAAGACCCCGCGCAAGCCGTAGAGAAACCAATCGATCTCGCTTCTGCGGCAAAGGAAGATTCCGCGCAGAATCAGCGCGAGGCAGCGCTCCGGGTGCGCCTCCGCGTAGGCGATCGCCAGGGTGCTGCCCCAGGAGCCCCCGAAGACGACCCAGCGTTCCACGCGCAGATGCACCCGCAAAGCCTCCAGATCGGCGAGCAGATGCGGCGTAGTGTTGTCACGCACCTCCCCGAGGGGGGTAGAACGCCCCGCCCCGCGCTGGTCGTACACGATGATGCGATAGGCGCCGGGGTCGAAAAAACGCCGGTGCTTCGGCGTGCTCCCTGCACCGGGCCCTCCGTGCAGGAAAACCGCGGGGATCCCGCCCGGATCGCCGCTCTCCTCCCAGTACATCGAGTGCACGGCATTCAGGCGCAGCACGCCGCTCGCCCGCGGCTCGATTTCGGGGAAAAGACCGGGGACCGCCAAACTCGCGAGCTCACCCATCCGAGGATTCGCTACGGGATCAGGATCGTCGACCCGGTCGTCTTGCGCGCTTCGAGGTCGCGCTGTGCCTGAGCGGCATCCTT
>DATHHZ010000037.1:0-3131 GCA_035316965.1 Burkholderiales bacterium
CTCACCCGCATCACGGAGAATCCGAGGACGTTGCCCTTCTCGTCCACTTTCCCCATGACGTGCGGGTTCGAGGTCTCGCGGAAATACCCCGGGCGCTGATCGAATATGACTTCGAGGTAGTCGCCTTCCTTGTCGAACCAGACCTTCAGTCGCTTTTCAGCCATGGCTGTCTGCCTCCTGCCAGCTGCCTCACATCAACGCGCAAGGTTGACGGCCGGATGACGTTTGTCCTCCTGCCGCCTCTACTACGCGGCAGCCATCTCCGCACCATGGTCCGCGAGGTAGTCGTCGTAGTTGCCGCGGAAGTCGATCACCCTAGCCGCGTCGCCCGGCTTCTCGCCGGGCCGGAGCTCGAGGATGCGCGTGGCGAGCGAGGAAACGAACTCGCGGTCGTGCGAGACGAAGACGAGCGTCCCTGAGTACTTGTCGAGCGCGGTGTTGAGCGACTCGATCGACTCCATGTCGAGGTGGTTGGTCGGCTCGTCGAGCAGCATCACGTTCGGCATGCCGAGCACGAGCTTGCCGATCATCATGCGTTGCCCTTCGCCGCCGGAGATCACCTTGAGCGACTTCTTCTGGTCGTCGCCCGAGAAGAGAAGCTGCCCCAAGGTCGCGCGCACGATCTGGTCATCCTGCTGCATCTGACCATCAGGATCCTTGCGCCGCCAGCGGCCCAGCCATTCCGCCAGACTCTCATCGACTTTGTTCTCGTCGCGACCGAATTCGTCCGCCGGATCCTGCGGCCAGTAGCCCGGGTTCGCCTTTTCCGCCCACTTGACCGTGCCGGCGCCTGATTTCAGGTTCCCGGCAAGGCAGCGCAAGAGCGTGGTCTTGCCGATGCCGTTGGGGCCGATGATCGCGACCTTCTCGCCCGCCTCGATCGCGAGATCCAGCTTCTCGAAGAGATTCCTGCCTTTCTCATAGCCCTTCGCGAGGCCCTTCGCCTCCACGGCGAGCCGGTGCAGCTTCTCCTTCGGGTCGACGAGAAAGCGGATGAACGGATACTGCCGGCTGGAGGGCTTCACGTCCTCCACCTTCAGCTTCTCGATCTGCTTCATGCGCGAAGTCGCCTGGCGCGCCTTGGCCTTGTGTGCGCGGAAGCGCCGCACGAACTCCTCCAGGTCGGCGATGCGGTCCTTGGCGCGGGCGTTGACGTTCTGCTGCTGCTGCTTCGCCAGGGTCGAGGCTTCCATGTAGTCGTCGTAGTTGCCCGGGTAGACCTTGATGCCGCCGTAGTCCACGTCCGCCATGTGCGTGCAGACTGAGGAAAGGAAATGCCGGTCGTGCGAGATGATGACCATCGTGCTCGTGCGCTGGTTCAGCACGTCCTCCAGCCAGCGGATGCTGTTGATGTCCAGGTTGTTGGTCGGCTCATCGAGCAGCAGGATTTCCGGATCGCCGAAGAGCGCCTGCGCGAGGAGCACGCGCAGCTTCCATCCCGGCGCCACCGCGCTCATCGGCCCTTGGTGCTGCACCGTCGCCACCCCCAGGCCGTGGAGCAGCTCGCCCGCCCGCGCCTCCGCCGTGTAGCCGCCGTACTCCGCGTACCTCGCCTCCAGATCCGCCGCTCGCAGGAACTCCTGCTCCCCCGCTTCCGGATCCGCATAAATCGCGTCGCGCTCGCGCATCGCCGCCCACATCTCGGCATGGCCCATCAGCACCACGTCCAGCACCCGCTCGCCCTCGAACGCGAACTGATCCTGGCGCAGCCTCCCCACCCGCTCGTTCGCGTCGATCGCCACCGTCCCCGCGCTCGGCTCCAGCTCCCCGCCCAGAATCTTCATGAACGTGGACTTGCCGCAGCCGTTCGCCCCGATCAGCCCATAACGATTCCCGCCGCCGAACTTCACGGAGACGTCCGAGAAAAGGGGCTTGGCCCCGAACTGCATGGCGATACCGGAGGCGACGATCACTTCAGAGGTTCCAGAAACTAAAAAGCCGGCCGCGGCCAGCTCGGATGGGTCTAACTGCGAGAGCGGATTATAGCAGGCGCCGCGGCGGTAGGGCTTTAACCGCGCTCGCGCACGTGGCCATGGCATGGACGGCGCCTCTGTATTACATTATCATCCAACGTATGACAAAAGCCAGCACGATGCTCTCTGTCCGGCTCGACCCGGCGCTCGCCGCGGCGCTCGAGCGCCATTGCACGCAGACCGGCGCCACGCGCAGCCGCGTCGTGCAGCAGAGCATGGCGCAGTACCTCGTCGCGCAGTCCGGCCCGACGCTCGGCGAACTCGCCGAGGCGCTGCTGCCGGCCCTCGCGAAACGCCGCGCCCGCGCGGCGCGCCCTTCCCGCCAGCAGCGCTTCCGGGACTACGTGCGTGACAAGCGTCATCGTTGATTCGGGTTTCCTGATCGCCCTGTTCGACGACACCGACCCCCTGCACGCGCGCTGCCGCGCGTTCCTGCGCGATTACCGGGGGCGGTTCCTCACCACGGAAGCGGTGCTCGCCGAGGCGATGGCGCTGCTCTCCACGCGCCAGCAGTTCCGCTGCCTGGAATGGCTCGGCGACGCGGGCCGCGCGGGGTTGCTCGAGGTGGACCGCGAGCCGCTCGATTTCGGCGCGATCGAAAAGCTTGCCCGCAAGTATGCCGACCAGCCGATGGACTTCGCCGACGCCTCGGTCGTGCTGCTCGCCGCCCGCACCGGCGTGCGCGAGATCCTAACCGCCGACCGGCGCGACTTCGCCGTCTACCGGCTCGCCGGACGCCTGCGGTTCATCGACGTCCTGGCCGGGCGCTGAGTCCTCCGGCCGCGCCAGTCGGCGGGGGCCGGCTTTGGAGGAGTCTAACCGCGAGGGCGCACTACAGCCTCGCCCAATTGCTCGCGCAGGCGCCCCACGGCTTCGGGCTCGCCGCGCACGCGCAGGAACGCGCCCTCGGCATCGGTGCGCTCCTCCAGCACCGTGCAGGTGGCGAAGATCTGCCCGCGCAGTTTCTGCGCCGACCAAGGAAGGAAGAGCTCGGCCTCGACGAGGCCCCGCTGGAAGAACGCGACTATCGCCTCGCGCAGCCTGGCGACGTCGCCCTCCCTCTTCGCGCTCATCACGATGCAGCCGGGGTATTTTGCGCGTAACGCTGCCTCGTCCCCACCGCGGTCGATCTTGTTGAAGACGAGCAGGCGCGGCACG
>DATHHZ010000038.1:0-8467 GCA_035316965.1 Burkholderiales bacterium
GTGCGCCACCGCTCCACTAAGTGCTTGAGTTATATGGTGGTGAGTAGCGTTGAGTTGTGACCTAACTCGATTTGTAAACCGGAGGTCATCTGTTCGAATCAGATAGTCGGCATCACCTTATCCCTCAGGGGTATTTCTCGCGCACGATTGACGTTGCGTCGTTCGTAGGCAAGGCGGATGTATGAGCCGCGGTGATGGGCAAAATAAAGGTAGTAACGCCCCAGCGGATGCTCAATCCAATCCGGTACTCGCACAAGTGACGGCCCATTTATATTGTCGCCGAGCGTCGTGCTCATCGCTGGCGCCACGATGGGGTTCTGGCGAATCCGAATCGCTCGGACAACATCAGCTGCCCGGGCAGTAGGAGCGAGAACAGCCATTCCGCTGAGGAGCGCCAATGTCAGGATCGGAGTTGTAAGCATGCTTGGACTTTTGAGGTTCGCTCGATCGCTAGTGGCGCCGGCGCCCTGATGGATCAGTACTTTACCTTGAACGTCGTGGAGTCTTCCGGACGCGTCGTGCGCTGATCGTAGACGCGGGTGGTGCTGACGTTAGCATGACCAAGGAATCCTGGGACTTTGGCGATATCGGCGCCGGCGTCGAGCGCGCTCGCGGCAGCAGTGTGTGCCGGGGCTATACGCATGCGTCGTTGTGCCCTTGACTGGTGGTTGACCTACAATTGCATTTTGTAGGTCAACCGCACGAGCCGGAGCGCTCGGTGCCGCTCTATGGCGGCAGCGAGCAGGCCAAGGCCGGGCTTCTGGCGAGCGTGCCGGCTCGACGCGCCAGCACGCCGGAAGAGATCGCCGACACCATCGTATTCCTTGCGAGCGAGAGCGCCCTCTACCTCACGGGGCAGCGCGTTGCGGTCGGGGGCGCCTACGCGGCACAGTAGCGGGACACGGAAACGGTCGGCCGACGAGGGTATGCCATGCCTACGGTACTGATCACAGGCGCGAGCCGCGGATTGGGATTGGAATTCACTCGCCAGTATCTGGCGGACGGCAACACCGTCATCGCGGCGTGCCGAAGTCCGGACGCAGCACACGGACTCGCTCAGCTCGCGCGGGAATCGAAGGGCACGCTCAGCGTGGTCCAGGTCGACGTCGCCGACGCGGAGAGCGTGAGACGATCCGCGGCACAGGTGAAGAGCCCCACGGTCGATATTCTCGTCAATTGCGCGGGCGTCGTCGGCGCCTCGGGGCAGACCATCGGCTCGCTCGATTACGACGACTGGAGGCAGGTTCTCGAGGTGAACGTCCTTGGGCCAGCCCGCATGAGCGAGGCGTTCCTCGACCGCGTGGCGCGCAGCGAGCGGCGGCTCATCGTCACGATCACGAGCGGCATGGGGTCGCTGGCCGACAACACCTCCGGCGGCTACATTCCGTACCGGACGTCCAAGGCTGCCGTCAACATGGTGATGCGCAGCGCCGCTATTGACCTCAAGCCCCGTGGGATCACGTGCGTCGTCATCCATCCCGGCTGGGTCAAGACCGACATGGGCGGGCCCAATGCGACACTTTCAGCGGAGGACAGCGTGAGTGCCATGCGTCGGGTCATCGCGAAGCTCGGCCCGCGCGACTCCGGGCGGTTCTACAACTACGACGGCCGCGAGTACCCCTGGTGACATGCGCCGCCGGGGCGTTGCAGCATCGGGACGTCCTCATCGAAAGAGGCGCGCCGCGAGATCGTTCAAATCGCGTCGCCAGGTCTGCCACTCGTGTGCCGTTCCGGGCGACTCGAAGTACCTCAGGCGCACGCCGCTTTTCCGGAGCGCATCCACGGCGCCGACAATGTTCTCGTGCAGCTGCGCCTCGGCGGTTCCAGCGCCTAGCCAGAAGAGCTTCACTCGCGCGTTGAACTTCGCGGGATCGGCGAAGGCGCCGTCGTAGGCGGTCTTCGTGTCGAAGGGGCCCGCGAGGCTCGGGCCGAAGCGCCCGCTCGGGTCCGTGGTGCGCATCATCGGCCCGCTGAGCGAGGCGATGTAGGCGAACTTGTCGAGGTGATGAAGCGCGATAAAGAGTGTCTGCATGCCGCCCATCGAGAGTCCCGCCATCGCGCGGTGATCGCGGTCGGGGATCGTCCGGTAGGACCCGTCGATCGACGGAATGAGATCGTGGATGACGACGTCTTCGAATGCGCTGAATCCGAGCCGGAGGTTTTTGTTCGGGGTGTCCGCGGTCAGGGTGAAGGGCGGCATGCCGGGCTTCCTGGCGTAGCCACGATCCATGACGATGATCATGGGGCGGGCACGGCCCGCGGCGATGAGGTTGCCGAGGATCCATTGCGCGCGGCCCTGGCGCGTCCACCCGGTCTCGTCCTCGCCGTAGCCGTGCTGCAGGATGAGCACCGGATACCGCCGCTTCGGATTGCTGTCGTAGCCGGGGGGAGTGTAGACAAGGGCGCGGCGCCACTCTCCGGTGGTCTTCGAGAAGTACCACTTCTCGCGCACCTCGCCGTGGGGAATGTTCTTCATGGCGTAGTAGTCGGCGCCCGGCTCCGGGATCTCGATGCCGCTCGTCTCCTTGCCGTAGCCGAAGTAGGTCAGGCTCGTCGGGTCGTTGACGTCGACGCCGTCGAGCACGAACCAGTAGTAGTGAAAGCCGGGGACGGGGGGCGGGATCGTCACGCTCCAGGTCCCGTCGGCGCCCTTAGTCATCGGGAAAGGTCCTTTCCCGAGTCCGTCGCCGCCCGCCACCTGGATGCTCCTGGCGTCGGGCGCGTTGAGCTCGAAGGTCACGCGACCGTCCGAGTGAATTCGCGGGCTCTCGGCACCCGGGACGCTCGATGCAGGCGTCTGGGAATCGTCCGCCGGCTGTGCCGCGAGGGTCGCCGGGCCGAGGAGGAGGAGGGCAGCGGCGCCGCGCGCGGCCCAGCTGCGTAGTCGGGTGGGTTCGCAAGTCACGAGCGTCGCCTCCAGCTGATCGAGATCGACATTATCCGATCGGCGGCTCGCGTTGGCCGTCAGGAGAGCAGCGAGACTGCCCAATCATTAAGGCTGAATAAGCTAGTGATAGTACGACACAAGAAGCTAGTTTTAATACAGCCGAATAAGCTAGTAAATGTACGACATAATAAGCTAATATAGATACGAACCGCCTGGCGCTCCGCTTCGTATGGCGACCCCGCAGCAAAAACTAGCTGATTCTCTTGAGGCCCTGGAGGCACTGCAAAAGCGGGGTGTGGTCGCTGTGCGCTCATCGGATCTAGGCCGCATCCGCCGCGAGCGCCTCGTCAAAGGCGGCTTTCTGCAGGAAGTGATGAAGGGCTGGTATATCCCATCACGACCTGACGAAGCACGGGGTGAGAGCACCACTTGGTATGCCTCATTCTGGGATTTCTGCAGCGCGTACCTTACCGTGCGTTTCAACGAAAGGTGGTCACTCTCACCGGAGCAATCGCTCTTCATCCACACGGGCAACCGGGCTGTCCCGCGACAGCTGCTCGTGCGCTCACCGGGAGCGCGCAACAAGGTAACCCCCCTGGCTCACGATACCTCGCTCTTCGAAGTCCGCGCTCCCCTGCCATCCAAAGGGCGGGAAGTGATCGTCGACGGCCTGCGTCTCTTCTCGCTGCCAGAAGCGCTCGTGGCAGTCGGGCCTGGACTCTTCACGCGGAACGTCACGGAAGCCCGCACCGCACTTGCCATGGTGCGCGATGCTTCTGACGTGCTCAGCGTCCTGCTCTCGGGCGGCCACTCCGTAGTGGCCGGCCGTTTGGCGGGCGCCTTCCGCAACATCGGCCGCAACAGGATCGCCGATGAGATCATTCAGGCGATGCGCGCTGCGGGCTATGACGTCCGTGAGAACGATCCTTTCGACTCTCCAGCGCCCTTCGCACATCCTCCACGCGCACTGTCTCCGTATGTGATTCGCATGCGCCTGTCGTGGCAGCAGATGCGAGAGATCGTGTTGGAGACATTCCCTAAGGCGCCTGGAATTCCCAAGGACACGGAGGCGTACCTGAAGACTGTCGATGAGATCTACGTCGAAGACGCCTACCACTCATTGTCGATCGAGGGCTACCGGGTGAGCCGTAAGCTCATCGAACGCATTCGCAGCGGGACCTGGAATCCGGACGGGGATTCCGCCGACGGGCAAGAGAAAGATGCCATGGCCGCGAAGGGCTACTACGAAGCCTTCCAGGTGGTGAAGAGAAGCGTGCGCCACGTTCTCAATGGCGCCAACGCGGGGCAGGTCTTCGAACGAGACCACGGAGCCTGGTACCGGGCGTTGTTCGCTCCCAGCGTCAGCGCTGGCATCCTGTCAGCCGCCGATCTCGCCGGCTACCGCTCCGGGCAGGTCTACATCCGCCGTTCCAAGCACGTGCCTCCGAAAACCGAAGCCGTGCGCGACACGATGCCCGAACTTGTCGAGTTGCTGAGAGCAGAGCCCGATGCCGGCGTTCGTGCGGTACTCGGCCACTTTATGTTCGTCTATATCCATCCCTACATGGGCGGAAACGGTCGGATGGGCCGATTTCTCATGAATCTAGTGCTGGCGTCCGGGGGCTATCCCTGGACCGTCGTTCCTGTTGAGCGTCGCCACGATTACCTGAAGGCGCTCGAAGCCGCGAGCGTCGGTCAGAACCTACGACCGTTTAGTGAGTTCCTTGGCCGTTTGCTCAAGGACCGCCAAAAGGCAGCCGGCAAGAAGGCCAGGACGATAGCCAAGCACCCCGCCAAGCGAACCGCGTAGATCATCGCCTTCCGCATCGACCGCGTGCGCGCCGCGTTACGTTGCTGTCGGGGTGAGTGCGCCCGGCGGCGGCGGCAATTTCCCCAGTGCAGCTTCGAGGGCCAGCCCGAGTTCGAGCATTTTCCGGTCGGCGCCGGACGGGCCATCGAATTCGAGCGCCACCGGCAGTCCACTCGTTGTCAGTCCGGCTGGCAACACGAGGCCGGGGAGTCCTGCAGTGCTGCCTGGGGCGATGTTGCGGGCCATGGCCTCATCGAGCGGCATCCGCCGTCCCCGCACCTCCACTTCCATGTCTTCCTCGCCGATTTCCGGGGCGGGAAGCATCGTTGCCGGGAACACGATCGCGGCAACGCCGCTGCGAGCGAAGTAGTCGCGGTACATCGTGCGCAGCGCCGGCAGGTGAACCTTCACTATTTCGTCGTACTGCGAATCGGGTACGAAGTCGTGGCTGCCGGGCGTCACCGCTGGCTCGATCATCTTGCGCACGTCGGGGCTTGACTGGGCGAGGAGCTGCTCGAAGGTCACGCCGCTGTGGAACTCCGCCAGATAGCGCGTCAATGACGGCTTAACGTCATGATTCTGCACTGGATCCGTCGTGAGTCCGATCAAGCGCCGCAGCTCCGGGAGCTCGCCTTCGACGAGCTCGACTCCGGCCGCCTTGAGTCTCGCGAGGGCTGCGTCCGTCACCCGCTCGGTCTCGGGGTCGAGCCCGGAGAACCAGAAGGACCGAATGACTCCGAGGCGTACACCCTTCAGAAGCTTCGTAGATGCTGTCGCTTCACCACCGCTGAGCGCGGCGTCGAATAGCAGCAGATCGGCGACCGACCGCGCGTGTGGCCCGACCTGGTCGAAGAGCGGCGAAATCGGCGCACAGGCGCGCGTCGGGTACCGGCCGGTGGTGGGGCGAAAGCCCGCGAGCCCGCAGAGCGCCGCGGGCACCCGGATCGATCCTTCCGTGTCCTCGGCAACTCCGAGCGGTGCCATGTGGTAGGCGATCGCTGCGGCCGTGCCACCGCTGCTGCCTCCGGGTATGCGCGTCGTGTCGTAAGGATTGTGGATTGCGCCGAAGGCGTGGTTGTTGCTCGTGTAGCCGTAGGAGAGCTCATGCAGACCGGTCTTGCCGAGCACAATGGCGCCAGCTTCGCGCAACGCTCGTACCAGGGGCGCATCCTCGCTCGGCTGGAAGTTCCTTAGCGCCGGTGTTCCCGCCGTAGTCGGGAGGTCCTTCGTATTGACGCTGTCCTTGATGGGGATCGGCACGCCGTGCAGGGGGCCGAGCTTGCCGCCGGCGCTCCGCCTGCGATCGCAGGCGCGTGCGGCCTCCAGCACGCTGTCCGGCCGCAGCGTAATGAAAGCGTTGAGGCTCGCACCCCGTTTACACTGGTTCAGTAGCGCACTCGCATAACTCTCGGCGCTGAGCTCGCCGCGGCTAAGTGCGCGCGCCGCCTGGGTCGCCGTCAGTGCGAGCAGACTCTCTTTGGGCGGCGCGGCGTGGGCCCGGCCGGATGCACCTGCTCCGCTAAGTGCCACGGCCGCGGCCGTCTGAGCTACGAACTGACGACGAGTCATGCTGTTGTCGTTTGTCATGCGATGCGCCTTCAGCGGGGCGATGCGCCGGGGTGCAACGACCCGGCTCGGCCGATCGACGGTTGAGTTTCAACGCAACTGAGGCGGCTTGCAATTCCTGCACGGGTTCACAGCGAGCCCTCAGGTGTGCCAGCATTCGGGCACCTCGATGCCGGCGCTGAGGCGTACTCGCATGATCATCGGCTCCTCTCTTCGCGCACATTGCGCGCACGGCGCACCTCGCTAGTGGCCGCGGGTGCGCGCCCATGGCATTTCCCACGCGGCGCTCAACTGGTCATCGGGTTCGAGTTCTGCGAGCGCGTCGGCTTCTATTCGATGGTCTCGTTGCTGGCCCTGTTTCTCTCGGCCAGCCGCGCGGCGGGCGGGTTCGGGTGGCAGGACAAGCCGGCGCTGACACTGTTGGGAATCTTCAGCGGCTTGATGTATGCGCTGCCAGTGGTCGGCGGCTGGATTGCCGACCGCTTCCTCGGCCATCGTCGGGCGCTCACCGTCGGAGGCACGCTCATGTTCAGTGCCTACCTGCTCCTGACGGCGATCGTCTTCATGACGCGTGTGAGTCCGGTGCAGGCTCCGATGGGGCTCTGGAGCATCCCGGATGGCCTGCCTGCCGCCCTGCGCAGCGCTTACGTGTCGGTTTCGGCGGGCTTCTGGATTTCGATCATCGCACTGGTCGCGGGTAACTCGTTGATCAAGTCGACCCTGGTGGTCGCTCTCGGGGATACGTTCTCGGGAGAGGCCACGCTTCGTGAACCGGCGTATGCCTACTACTACGCGGGTATCAATCTGGGCGGCCTCGTGGCGGGAGTGGCCGCCGGTTCCGTGGCGGCCGCCCATGGATGGGCACCGGCGTTTGGCGTGTCCGCGATCGCCATGGGAATCGCGCTCCTGGCCTATCTGACCTTCGGCCACCGGTACCTGAATGCGCGCGCGGCGAGTGTGCCGGGGAAGTCTGCGGCGGCGGCGCCGACGGACACAGCCGGGTCCGGAGTGCGTCTCTTCATCCTCGCGGTATTCGCTTTGCTGCTCTTGGTCTACTCGATCGGCTCATTTCAGCTCTGGGGAACGATGTCGCTCTTTCTCGAGCGAAGCGTGAACCGCCACGTGAACGCTTTCGAAATCCCAACGCAGTGGTTCACGTCGATCGAATCGGCGGCTCTGATACTGGCCGCACCGGTCTTCGCAGCCTTGTGGGGATCGCTGGCGCGCCGCAAGCGGGAGCCCGATAACCTGGTCAAGTACGCCTTGGCGCTGTTCCTTGGCGCGGCGGGGCTGCTGCTCTTTGCCATCGCCGCCTGGCCGCACGCCGGAGCAACCAAGGCCGGTTGGTTTCTGCCGGCGCTCGGCATCTGGATCCAGGCCACCGGCGAAGTGGCGGCCTGGACTGTCACCTACGGCCTGGTGTATCGACTCGCGCCGCAGCGTATCGTCTCCGCAGTGATGGGCGCCTTCTATGCCATGACGTTGGGCCTGGGTGGTTATCTTGCCGGGCAGGTCGGTACGTTCGCCGAGCACTTGGGGCAGGGCCGCTACTTCCTCGTGCTGGGCGTCGCGACCGCGGCGGCGGGGTTGGTGGCGCTGCTGGTCCGTCCCGGATTGCGAGCGCTTGCGGCGACCAGGTCCATCGACCTGTATTCACGAACGGCATAGCGATCCGCATGAACCAGAGGTTGGGTTTCGCCGCACTTGCGGCTATCGCCTGCGGGGTGCTCGGCGCGGCAAACCCCGCGCAGTTGACCGTGACGCCCGAGTCGGGGCTGATCGATGCGCCCTTCCACGTCCAGCTGCGCAATGTGTTGCCCGGCGCGCGCGTCACGCTCAGCGCCTCGCGGCCCGATGCACGCGGGCGCACCTGGACGGCGGTCGGCGAGTACGCCGCCGACGCCAGTGGCAGGGTAGACGTCGATCTCGCACCTTCGCTGGGCGGCAGTTACGAGGGAGTGAGTCCGCACGGCCTCTGGTGCTCGGCGTTGCCGGTGGCACCCGACAAACTGACCGCGTACATCGCCGAGCTCCCGAGTCATCCCGGGATGGGAACGGCGCCTGAGCTTGAGGTGACGGGCGAGTATCGCGTGGCGCTCAGTGCCGGCGTCGACGGCAAGCTACTCGCAGCGGCGACCGCAGTCCGCAGCTATGGGCCGCCCGCCGCGACGCAGGACGTCACCGCTGCCGGAGGCGTTCGCGCC
>DATHHZ010000039.1:0-4010 GCA_035316965.1 Burkholderiales bacterium
GGACGACCTGCTCTCCGAAATCACTCTGCGGGTGGCGAGCGGGGAACGCGTGCTGGTGACCACGCTCACCAAGCGCATGGCCGAGGAGCTGACGGACTACCTTGCCGAGCACGGCGTAAAGGTGCGCTATCTGCACTCGGAGGTGGAGACGGTCGAGCGGGTCGAAATCATCCGCGACCTGCGCCTGGGCGAATTCGACGTGCTGGTCGGCATCAACCTGCTGCGCGAGGGCCTGGACCTGCCCGAGGTGTCGCTGGTGGCGATCCTCGATGCGGACAAGGAAGGGTTCCTGCGTTCGGAGCGCTCACTCATCCAGACGATCGGCCGCGCCGCGCGCCATTTGAACGGGATGGCCATTCTCTATGCCGACACGGTTACCGACTCGATGAAGCGCGCGATCGGAGAAACCGATCGCCGCCGCGCGAGGCAGGTCGAATACAACGCGAAGCGCGGCATCACGCCGATCGGCATTTCCAAGTCGGTACACGACATGATCGAGGGCGCCCGCGACTTCGAGGATGTGCAGCTGCAGCTGAAAGCCGCTCAGGAGCAGGCGCGCTACGAGTCGATGTCCGAAAAACAGATCGCGCGGGAGATCAAGCGGCTGGAAAAGGAGATGCTCGACTACGCGCGCAATCTCGAATTCGAAAAGGCCGCCGAAGCACGCGATCGTCTCTCCGAGCTCAAGCGGAGCGTTTTTGGCGCCTCGCCCGAGGAGACTGCTCCCGCCGTCGGTTAGAGGGCGGCCGCCGAGCGATGGCCCGATGTTCCCCGGCGGGTCATTTCCTCACGACAGCTCAGCGATACGAACGGCGCCGGAGGCAGCGGGCCGGTTCTCTTGCCACCACGCTGCAGCCTTCTCGAACTGAGCAGTCGCGCGTCGGGAGACCTTGACAGAAAGAGGAGCGGTCAACCGAAGCGACGAAGGCGTTCCAAGAGCTCATCTCCGGTGATGTAGTCACCCCGCTCAATCTCCGCAATCGACGCGAGCAGCTCTTCTTCCTGTTCAGGAGTCAACTCAAAGGTTTCTTCATCCTCGCGCAAGACCACCGTCACCTTAGTGCCCTCCGCGGGCAACTCCCCTTCGACGACGACCTTTCCGTCTATAACCGTACCGGTAGCAACTTTCATGGGTAAATACTACTCCGAGTCAGGCCAGTGGGCTTGGCGACGCCGAGCGCGTTAGATCAAAAGACGGCTCGGCTGCCTGCCGCTCCCGAGGATAAACGGTTCGCCGCCAAGCCAAGGGCCATCGTCGAAATCTAGCTGCAAGGACAGGCAGGCAAGCGAACCGCCCGGCAGTGCCGATGGCGACGGTGTTTCCCCGGTTGCCACGATGGAAAGCGGCGGGCTGCCGCGGCAAATCTCGAGGGTCCAAGCGACCGTTTTCCCTGGTCCGACTTGGGGTTCGAAGGAAAGATTCGCCTCGTTCAGACGTTCGACGGTTTCGACAAAGCGATCCGCGGCGCTGCGCCAAGACGGCGGAACCGCTTGGGTGGAAACGCAGCGGGTGATGCGTACCCAGGTGGCCTTGTAAGCGACCGACAGCTCGACCGCGTAGCGTTCGCCGAGGAGGGCGTCGCCCTCGAATCTGCGCAGCGTTGCGTCCGCGCGAAGGTCCGGCGCCAGCCGAGGCAACACTTCTTCCGCACCGGCTAGCCGCGCCGAGCGTTCCAGCGCGGAAAGCAGTTCCGAGGCGCGCTTCGCCGCTGTGGGAATCGCTTTGAACGCTTGCACGGCGATCGTTGCCGCGCGCCGCGCCAGCAGAATTTCCACTTCATCCGCCGGCTGACGGATCGCGGTGAACAAACCCGTTGCATCCACCAGCGCGCGGCCATATTCGGATTTCACAAGGGGTTCGGCGACAGACCAGGGCAGGGCATCGAGTTCCAGCACGCCAATACGCAAAGGTTTGGGAGGATGCTCTCCGAGAAAGGCCACCGCCGCCCGACCGAGCTCGGGCGCGGATCGCACTTCGCCCAAGTGACTGACGCTTCGAATCCAGTCGTGCACGCGTCTGGAGAACGCCGCCAGCAGCACCGGCGCTCCGGTCGGGAAGACCACGAGCAGCGCCTCGTTCCAGTACGGGACGAAATGCGTGAGCCACGCCACGGCGCTCGGGCGCGCGAAGGAGGTGTAGAGCAGCACGACGCCCAGTTCCGCGGCGCGCATTTGCTCCTGCAAACGCGCCACGCGCCCATCGAGGACTGAAGGCGGCACTTCGTCGCGCGACCAGCTGATCAATCCGCGCCGCATGTGCTCAGTCCAGGGGCACCGAAAACAAGCGCCGCGGAGTCCGGGTCAGGACCTCGCAGCCATCGGGTATCACGCGCACGGAATCGCCGTGCACGAAATACCCGACCTCCGGATGATAGGTGTTCGGATGGACAACGAGCGTCATGTCGGGCTCGAGTTCCATCTCGACGTCCTCGAGCACGGCGGGTCGCCCGTCTACGTATAGGCCCAGACCGTGGCCGCGCACGCGGGTGTACTCGGAGGTCACGTAGTCGCCGAGGCCATGGTCGCGAAATACTTCGTTTTGCGCTCGAGCGACGTCTCCCGCCTTGGCACCGGGGCGAACCGCCGCGATGCCGGCTTCGAGAGCCTCGTTGTAGACGGCGAAGGCGCGTTCTTGCGTTTTGCTCGGTTCTCCGAGCACTAGGGTGCGGCAGATCTGCGCGTAATAACCGTCCACGCACGGGGTCAGCTCGGTCGTCACTAGGTCGCCGGGCGCGAGGCGCCGTTCCGTCGGCGGATGCATCCCGCGCACTTCACGGCCGCCCGAGCCTAGGATCTGGAAATTTTCCGGGCAGCCGCGGGAGCGGCAGAAGGCCTCGACTTCCGCGACGAGCGCATATTCCGGACGCCCGACGCGCGCCGCGTCGCGAAAAACGGCGTAGCCTTCGTCGGCGAGGACAGCGGCGCGGCGAAATGACTCGATCTCGGCCGGCGACTTCCGCAGCATCAGGCGATCGAGCAAGGCCGTCGCTGGCGCGATGCTTGCGACCAGCGGCCCCATCGCAAGGCGATAGGGCACCGCGGCGAGCGGGGCGAGCGCGATCCGCCGCTTGCCGAGTTCGCGGATCGCAGTCTCGGTTTCCTCGATCGCAGAAAGGGACCATCTCACATCGAGTTCCGCCTGCTCCGAACGGAGGCGCGCGGCTTCGGCCGGGTGTTCGACGATGATCCGCGCCGGCCCCTCGCGATCGATGAATGCAAAAGCGTGCCCTTCAACCGGGGTGATGTCGGCCGCAAAACGCAGATAGTCGCTTCGCCACGGGTTCCCGGCGACGACGAGGATGTCGATCCCTTCATCCGCCATCGCCGTGGCGAGCCGGACCCGCCTCTCGGCGCGCGCGTTTCCGGGAATCGCGCTCACTCCGGCTTGATGCCGCCGAGTTCGACGATGGATTTGTAGCGCGCCGATTCCGACTTGAGGAAGCCCGCCGTCTCGGCGGGTGCAAGCCCGATTGCGACGTGACCGAAGTCGCTGACGCGTTTGCGCACGCCCGGTTCCGCCAGGGCAGTCCGGAACTCTGCAGCCAGGCGCTCGATGATGCGCGAATTCGTTCTGCGGGGCGCCGCGAGCACCCACCAGTTGCCGCCGACTAGCTGCGGAAACCCCGCTTCGAGCGTTGTCGGGACATCGGGCAGCTCGGCCATGCGCGCTCGCGCCATCACAGCGAGCACCCTGAGCTTGCCTGCCTTCACGGGGCCGATGATGCCGGTCAAGGTAGGGAAGGCGACCTGGATGTCGCCGGCGAGCAGCGCCTGGACCATGGGGGGCGTGCCCTTGTACGGCACGTAGACCATCGAGTTTCCGGTTTGCTGTGAAAATGCAGCGCCGGTGAGATGCGCGGGCGAACCGGAGCCCGGGGAGCCGTAATTGAACCTGCCCGGATTGGCGCTCACGTATTCAGCAAGTTCCTTAAGCGATTTCGCTGGCACGTTCGTGCCGATCACCGCGAGCAGCGGGGCGTCCGCGAGGAGGGAGATCGGATCGAGCGCGG
>DATHHZ010000040.1:0-7565 GCA_035316965.1 Burkholderiales bacterium
CTGGACCGCGACTCGGGTCTCGTCGCGGACGCGTTCGACGAGCGCGATCCCGCGGTGAAGGCCATGCTGCGACTGGCGATCCAGGCCTGCCGCAAGGCCGGGAAATACGTCGGTATCTGCGGGCAGGGGCCCTCCGACCACCTCGACTTCGCCCGGTGGCTGGTTCAGGAAGGCATCGAGAGCCTGTCGCTCAACCCCGATACGGTGGTCGATACCTGGTTGCAGCTGTCGCGCGAAGCCGACACGACCGCTAAAGAGAAGGTGAGGGCAACGTGATAGGAATTGTCGTCCCCGCGCAAGCGGGGATCCAGTATCTTTGATCAGCGCGGGATTCCCGCTTTCGCGGGAATGACGACTACCTACCGCGAACGCAGCAAGCGCTGCTGCTCGCGCTTCCAGTCTTTCTCCTTTTCGGCGGCGCGCTTGTCGTACTGTTTCTTCCCCTTCGCAAGCCCGATGTTGACTTTGACGCGCCCGCGCACGTAGTGCAGGTCGAGCGGAACCAGGGTGTATCCGGCGCGATCGACTCTGCCGATAAGGCGGCGGATCTCCTCCGCATGAAGCAGGAGCTTTCGCGTGCGCACAGGATCGGGGTGCACGTGCGTGGACGCGGCCGAGAGCGGACTGATGTGCGCGCCGATGAGGAAAATCTCCTCGTTCTGAACCATCACGTAGGCTTCCTTCAGTTGCGCGCGTCCCGCACGGATGGCTTTGACTTCCCACCCTTCCAGCGCGATGCCCGCTTCGTAGCGCTCCTCGATGAAATATTCATGCGGCGCCTTGCGGTTCTCGACGATCGTCACGACGGAAGGTTTCCTTATATGATTGCTCAATTCTACAACGATGATAGTCGTCGACCGATCGGCGCTCGTAGCTCACAGCGCGCAGAAAATGTATGCGCTCGTCGCAGACGTGGAATCCTACCCGCAGTTCCTGCCCTGGTGCGAGCGGGCGGTCGTTTCGGTGAACGAGCCGGGACGAATCGTCGCCACCTTGCATATCAACTTCCACGGCTTGAAAAAGGAATTCACTACGGAGAATCTCAATCAACCCGGCGAGCGCATCGACGTGACGCTGGTGTCGGGACCGTTCCGCAGCCTGGAAGGGAGCTGGCTGTTCATTCCGCTTTCGGAGAAGGCCTGCAAGGTGGAATTCAAGCTGCGTTACCAGTTTGCCAGCGTGCTGCTCGAGAAGGCCGCTGGATCGGCATTTCGCGGCATTGCCGACAGTTTTGTCGATGCGTTCGCACGCCGTGCGAACGAACGGTTCGGCAGCGCATGAGCGCGTCAGAAATCGTCGTCGACGTCGTGTACGCCCTGCCTGGACGGCAGGTGACGCGAAGGATTGCGCTCGCCGAAGGAAGCACGCTGGCGGACGCGATCCGGGCGAGCGGCCTGGCCGAAGAATTTCCGGAAATCGATTCGGCGTGCGCGGGGATCTACGGCAAACCGGCCGCGGTCGAGGCGATTTTGCGCGACCGCGACCGGGTCGAAATCTACCGGCCGCTGCGGGCCGATCCGAAGGAAGTCAGGCGGACTCGCGCCGCAAAAAAGCGCGCGAAAGAATGAGGCTCAGCTGCATGATTGGGTGACGTCGGCGCGCGCCCGCGCCTTTTCCTGCTCGATCTGCGCGTCCTCGAGATAGTAACGTTCGCCTTGCGCGTTGATGCGGGATTGGCGGCCTCCGATCTCGTACTGCGTGAGGCGCTCCCTGGCGTTGCGGCAGTTCTCCGCTTTTCGCTGCGCTTCCGCGGATTTCTGTTCGGATTCCTTCGCGGCTTTTGCCTGGTCCTGCTGGCGCTTGCGGAACGCCTGCTCCTGCTCGGCCGCGGTCTTGGGCGCTGCGCTCTTTGCCGCGTCGCCTTTTAGCGCCTTGTCCGCGGACGAGTCGGCGGGGGGAGCGGCAGGCGCCGACGGGCCTCTGCGCGAGATCGTGCCGGATTTCATGTTCGCCGGACACGGGTCCTGCGAATAGACGACTTTTCCGTCGGCATCGACGCATTTGTAGACCTGCGCCTGCGCGCTCGATACGGCGAGGAATGCGACGGCAAACAGCGCGATTCGAATCATGACGGGTTTCACTTCACCGGGTGAGGCGACCATAGCGAGTTTTAACGCACCAGTCAATCGAAGGGTGCACGCGAGGCCCAAGAATTTACGGGGAGATGCGACCAGCGTATAATCCGACTTTTGGGTGTGGCAATGCGTCTAGTCCAGAAGGCTCTCACCTTTGACGACGTCCTTCTCGTACCGGCCCACTCCAGCGTCCTGCCTCGCAATGTCAGCCTCAAGACTCGGCTGACGCGCAACATCCAGCTCAACATCCCGCTCGTCTCGGCTGCGATGGACACAGTGACCGAGTCGCCGCTCGCGATCGCGATCGCGCAAGAGGGCGGAATCGGCATCGTCCACAAGAATCTTCCGCCGAAGAAGCAGGCTGCGGAAGTTGCCAAAGTCAAGCGCTACGAATCGGGGGTGCTCCGCGACCCGGTGACGGTATCGCCCGATATCACGGTCCGAGAGCTTCTCGCGCTCACGCAGCAGCATCGGGTGTCGGGATTCCCGGTCGTCGAGAAGGGCAAGGTCGTCGGCATGGTCACCAACCGCGACTACCGCTTCGAGACCAACCTCGACCAGCCGGTGCGCGCCATCATGACCCCGCGCGACCGCCTTGTGTACATCAAGGAAGGCGCTAGCCCGGAGGAAGCCCGCGAACTCCTGCACAAGCATCGGCTCGAGCGCGTGCTGGTCGTGCAAGACGGCTTCGAGCTGCGCGGCCTGATCACGGTGAAGGACATTCTCAAGTCGAGCGAGCACCCGGATGCGGCGAAGGACCAGCACGGCAAGCTACGGGTCGGCGCGGCGGTCGGAATCGGCGATGGGACGGAGGAGCGCGTCGCCGCCCTGGTGGAAGCCGGGGTGGACGTCATCGTCGTCGACACCGCGCACGGGCATTCGCAGGGCGTGCTCGACCGGCTGCGCTGGATCAAGCGCAATGCCGGCTCCGCGGAAGTGATCGGCGGCAACATCGCCACCGCCGACGGCGCCAAGGCGCTCGTCGATCAAGGGGCGGACGGCGTGAAGGTCGGCATCGGGCCGGGCTCGATCTGCACGACGCGCATCGTCGCCGGCGTCGGCATCCCGCAGGTCACCGCCATACAGAACGTCGCTCTGGCGCTCGAGAAGGCCGGCGTCCCGCTCATCGCCGACGGCGGCGTTCGCTTCTCGGGCGACGTCGCCAAGGCGATCGCGGCAGGCGCTCATACGGTGATGCTGGGGAGCCTTTTTGCCGGCACGGAAGAATCGCCCGGAGAGATCGAATTGTTCCAGGGCCGGTCCTATAAGTCCTACCGCGGCATGGGTTCGCTCTCGGCGATGCAGCAGGGCGCGGCCGACCGCTATTTCCAGGACTCCTCGGTGCACGCCGACAAGCTCGTTCCCGAGGGCGTGGAAGGCCGCGTGCCTTATAAAGGCTCGGTGATGCGGGTGATCGAGCAGCTGATGGGGGGCCTGCGCGCGAGCATGGGCTACTGCGGCTGCGAGGGCATCGACGCCATGCGCGCTCGCGCACAGTTCGTCGAGATCACCGCCGCGGGAATGCGCGAGTCGCACGTGCACGACGTCCAGATCGTCAAGGAAGCGCCGAACTATCAGGTAGAGTAGTGCACGACAAGATCCTCATTCTCGACTTCGGCGCGCAGTACTCGCAGCTGATCGCGCGCCGCGTCCGGGAGTCGCAGGTCTACTGCGAGCTGCACCCGTTCGACGTCGACGAGGAATTCATCCGCCGCTTCTCCCCGCGCGGGCTCATTCTCTCCGGCGGCCCCGCCTCGGTATATGAAAATGCCACGCCCAAGGCGCCCGACGCCGTCTTCAAGCTCGGGATTCCGGTGCTTGGGATCTGCTACGGCATGCAGACCATGGCCGCTCAGCTCGGCGGCCAGGTCGAGAATTCCCGGATGCGTGAATTCGGCTATGCCGAGGTCCGCGCCCGCGGCCACTCGAAGCTCTTCGACGGCATCCAGGACCGCATCAACGGGGAGAAGCACGGCCTGCTCGACGTGTGGATGAGCCACGGCGACAAGGTCACGGCGCTCCCGCCCGGCTTCAAGGTGATCGCGAGCAACGAGGCCACTCCGATCGCCGCAATGGCCGACGAGGGGCGCAAATTCTACGGAGTGCAGTTCCATCCGGAGGTGACGCACACGCGCCAGGGCGCCGCGATCCTCGGCCGCTTCGTGCACGAGATCTGCGGCTGTCGCAGCGACTGGAACATGCCTGATTATCTCGGCGAGGCCGTTGAGAAAATCCGCCGCGAGGTCGGCAAGGAGGAAGTGCTGCTCGGGCTGTCGGGCGGGGTCGATTCGGCGGTGGCCGCCGCCCTGATCCACCGCGCCATCGGTGATCGGCTGACCTGCGTCTTCGTCGACACGGGTTTGCTCCGGCAAAACGAAGGGCAGGAAGTCATGCAGACTTTCTCCAAGAATCTCGGTGTGAAGGTCGATTCTGTCGACGCCTCCGCGCGCTTCCTCAAAGCGCTCGCCGGGGTCGCCGATCCGGAGGAGAAGAGAAAGATCATCGGTCGAGAATTCGTAGAGGTATTCCAGCAGGAAGCAAAGAGATTCCCTAAGGTCAAATGGCTCGCTCAAGGCACGATCTATCCCGACGTGATCGAGTCGGCGGGTGCGAAGACGAAGAAGGCGCACACGATCAAGTCGCACCACAACGTCGGCGGGTTGCCCGAAACGCTGCACCTGAAGCTCAACGAGCCTCTGCGCGAGCTTTTCAAGGACGAGGTGCGCGAGCTGGGTCTCGCTCTGGGACTCCCGCGCGAGATGGTTTTCCGGCATCCCTTCCCGGGGCCCGGCCTCGGCGTGCGCATCCTCGGCGAAGTGAAGCGCGAATACGCCGAGCTGTTGCGCCGCGCCGACGCGATCTTCATCGAGGAGCTGCGTGCGGCCGGTTGGTACGACAAGGTGGCGCAGGCCTTTGCCGTGTTCCTCCCGGTGAAATCGGTGGGGGTGATGGGCGACGGCCGCACGTATGAGTACGTCGTCGCCCTGCGGGCCGTGCAGACCACCGACTTCATGACCGCGCACTGGGCGGCGCTGCCGCACGATCTGCTGGCAAAAATCTCCAGCCGCATCATGAATGAAGTTCGCGGCATCAACCGCGTGGTCTACGACGTCTCGAGCAAGCCGCCGGCGACGATAGAGTGGGAGTAAGGGGCATGGAGGGCGGAGCAGGTTTCCACGGGCGCAGCCCGTGGATGCGACCCCGTAATGCCCCTGGCGCCGGAAGGAATGAGGTGTGGCGAAGACAGGTGATTCAGGTGACCGCGTTCGTGGTCAGAGAATAACGGCGCCGCGGATGGACCGCGATTTCGACGCCGCGAGGATGCGCGAGTCGTTGCGCCTCGCGGTGCGCGCGGCCGAGCGGGGCGAAGTGCCCGTCGGTGCGCTCGTGGTGAAGGACGGAAAAGTCATCGGGCGCGGCTACAACGCACCGATCTCGAGCAAGGACCCCAGCGCCCACGCCGAAATCCAGGCCCTGCGCGAAGCCTCGACAGCGCTCGGCAACTACCGGCTCGAAGGCTGCTCGCTCTACGTGACCCTCGAGCCCTGCGCCATGTGTGCCGGGGCGATCATGCACGCGCGCATCGCGCGGCTCGTCTACGGCGCAGCCGACCCCAAAACGGGCGCCTGCGGCAGCGTCGTCGATCTTTTTTCGGAGAAGAAACTCAATCATCACACGACGGTGACTGGCGGAGTTCTCGCGGAGGAAGCGGGGCGGCTGCTCTCGGAATTCTTCGCGGCGCGGCGCAATGCCGAGAATTGAGATCTCGATCCCGGAACAGAGCCTTGCGTTCCTCGAGAACGGGCGGGAAATCCGGCGCTATGCCGTCTCGACCTCGCGAAACGGCGCGGGCGAGCAGCAGGGGAGCTTCTGCACCCCGAGGGGCGAGCATATCGTGCGGGCGAAAATCGGCGCGGGGCAGCCTTTGAATACCGTGTTTGTCCGGCGTCGCCCGACGGGGGAGATCTGGACACCGAAACTGGCCGAGCGCTTTCCCGGTCGCGACTGGATTGTCACGCGCATCCTGTGGCTGTCGGGGTGCGAGCCGGGGAGAAATCGGATGGGGGGGGTGGACACCATGCGGCGCTACATCTACATCCACGGCAGCCCGGATGCGGTCGAGATGGGGAAACCAGGGTCGATCGGCTGCATCCGCATGCGCAACCAAGATGTCGTCCAGCTTTTCGAACTCGTGCCACCGGGCACCGAGGTCAGGATCGCCGAGTAGTTCGATGGTTCTGATTCGAAAGAGTCGTGAGGCGGATTCGGCGGCGATGCTGACGATTGTCAACGCAGCTGCGCAAGCTTATCGAGGGGTGATTCCGGCCGACCGGTGGCGGGACCCCTATATGCCGTCGGATGAGCTGGAGAAGGAGATTGCGGACGGCGTCATTTTCTGGGTCGCGGAGGAGGGCGGGCGTCTGTTGGCGGTTATGGGAATTCAGGACAAGGGGGAAGTCGCTCTGGTACGCCACGCCTACGTCGCGCCAAGCGTGCAGCGGAAGGGCGTGGGGACAAGCCTCTTGCGGCATGTGCAGGGCCTCACGGGCAAACCCTTTTTGATCGGCACTTGGGCGGATGCGTCGTGGGCCATCGAGTTTTATCGAAGGAACGGATTCACAGTGGTCCCGAACACGCGCAAGAATTCCCTCCTTCGGAGATACTGGTCAATCCCTGCGAGACAGATCGAAACGTCGGTGGTACTTGCCGATGGACGGTGGATGGAGGTCCACCAGCGATGACACTCTTCTTCGCTTTTCTCCACCACCTCGCGGCCTTCACCCTGGTTGCCGCTCTGGGGGTCGAATTCGTTCTGATCCGGGGCGACCTCACCGTCAGAACTGCCCGGAAGCTGCAGCTCGTCGATATGGTTTTCGGCATGTCGTCGGGCGTCGTCCTGGTCGTCGGCCTGCTTCGGGTCTTCTATTTCGAGAAGGGCGCGTCCTACTACTTCCACAGCGCACCTTTCATCGCCAAGCTGTCCCTCTTCGCGATCGTGGGACTGCTCTCGATCTATCCCACGCGCGAGTTTCTATCCTGGGGTAAGTCTCTGAAACAGGGGCAGATGCCGACCGTGACCGACCGCAAGATAGCCTCGATCCACTCCGTCATCCACTGGGAGCTGGCCGGAGCGGTCCTGATACTCCTCTGCGCCGCGCTCATGGCCAAGGGAGTCGGATATTTTGGATGACGTTGGTTTTCTCATATAAGATTCAGCATCGAGTCAAGGAGGACGTTCATGGCAAAACTCAATATCAACGGCAAGGTGCGCGATGTGCAGGCGGAGGCCGGGACGCCGCTCCTGTGGGTCATCCGCGAGCAGGTGGGCCTGACCGGCACCAAGTACGGCTGCGGCGTCGCGCAGTGCGGCGCCTGCTCCGTGCACATCAACGGCGAGGTGCGGCGCTCGTGCTCCATTCTGATCAGCGACCTCAAGCCCGGCGACAGGATCGTCACCATTGAAGGACTTTCCGCAACCAGCTGCCATCC
>DATHHZ010000041.1:0-2275 GCA_035316965.1 Burkholderiales bacterium
TTGGGTTTCGCCGCACTTGCGGCTATCGCCTGCGGGGTGCTCGGCGCGGCAAACCCCGCGCAGTTGACCGTGACGCCCGAGTCGGGGTTGGTGGATGCGCCATTCCACGTTGAGCTGCGCAATGTGCTGCCCGGCGCGCGCGTCACGCTCAGCGCCTGGCGGCCCGATGCGCGCGGGCGCACCTGGACGGCGGTCGGCGAGTACTCCGCCGACGCCCGTGGCAGGGTAGACGTCGATCTCGCACCTTCGCTGGGCGGCAGTTACGAGGGAGTGAGCCCGCACGGCCTGTGGTGCTCGGCGTTGCCGGTGGCACCCGACAAACTGACTACCTACATCGCCGAGCTCCCGAAACATCCCGAGATGGGAACGGCGCCTGAGCTTAAGGTGACAGGCGAGTACCGCGTGGCGCTCAGTGCCAGCATCGACGGCAAGCCAGTCGCGTCGGCGACTGCAGTCCGCAGCTATGGGCCGCCCGCGGCGACGCAGGACGTCACCGCTGCCGGAGGCGTTCGCGCTGTGCTCTATTCTCCGCCCGCCGGTGTGGCTGCGCTGGTGCCGGTGGCGGTGCTCGCGGGCTCGGGCGGTGGGCTGCCGCGTGCGCAGGCCGCGCTGCTCGCCGCTCACGGGCATCCGGCCCTGGCGCAGGGACTCTTCGCCTACCAGGATCTGCCGTCGTCGCTGCGCGCCATACCTCTCGAGAGCATTCGCGCTGGGGCGCAGTGGTTGGAGCAACACACGAGCGCGAAGCGTGTGGCCGTCATGGGCACCTCGCGCGGATCGGAAGGCGCCGGTCTCGCGGCCAGTTATTTTCCCCAGGACTTCGCCGCCGCCGTCCTCTACGTGCCTTCGCACCTCAGCAACGGGGCCTTCGCGCCCGGTGTGACGCAGCTCGAGGCGGCGTGGACCCTGGGCGGCAAGCCGTTAGCGGCCGATCAGGGCGAGACGGACTCCAACAACGCCGCCGACGCCATGCACGCGCTCAAGCCGCCGGGCTTCATCGGGACACCGTACTACCTGAAGACCTGGAGCGATCCCAAGGTTGCCGCCGCGGTCGGCATCCCGTTTGAGAAGATGAAGGGCCCGGTGCTGGCGATCGGCGCGGGTGCCGATCAGATGTGGCCATCGTTCATCGGTGCCGAGCGGATTCGCGAGCGTCTCATCGCCCATGGCAGGCCGGAGTCGGCCGAGGTTTACGTGTATCCGGGCGCCGGGCACATGATCACCCGAGTCGGCTACGGTGGACCCCTCTCGTCATTCGTGTTTCATCCGGTGGCTAAGGACTTCGAGGCGACGGGCGGGCTGCCGAACGCCAACTGCGAAGGCTCCTACGACGCGTGGGACCACGTGCTCAAGTTCCTGTCCCGAATCAAGGACCACTAGCACAAATCATTCGCCAGATTCAGGCCTCAGGCAATCAAGTAGTTCGCTACATCGACGGTATATTCTCTGAAGTGCCGTGGCGACGAGAGCAAGAGCTGATCGAAAGGTTCGTGGGCGTAAGCGGGGCCCTAGAGTGACCCGGAACGCGTTGGCTACTTTTCCTCAAGATCCGCCGTGAAGCCGATCTGTCGCCGGGCGGGCGGGGCCGGATTCATGAGCTGCCGAATCGCTTTCAGGATATCGACGATCGCTCGATCGTGAGTCTGGAGCTTGCGCTCGAGCTCATCGACCTTTTGCGCAAGTTCCTTGTTGGATGCGAGCATCTGGCGCAGTTTCACAAAGGCGCGAACGACGAAAACGCCCATTTCGCTGGCTCGCGGGGAACTTAGAACGTTGGCGGCCTGTATCGCACCGTGCTCAGTGAAGGCGTACGGGCGGTACTTGATGTTCTGGCCGCGACCGGGCTTCAAGGTCGCAAATTGCGACCTTGAAAGTTCAGCCTCCTCGGGGGTGAGTTGGAACATGAAATCCTCGGGGAAGCGCTCGGCGTTGCGCTTGACCTGCTCGTTCAGGCGCTTGGTGGTGACGCCGTAGATCGCGGCAAGGTCACGATCGAGGATGACGCGCTGGCCGCGCAGGACGAGGATAGCGCGGGTGATGTCCTGAGTCGGCACCAGGGCCGAGCGCTTCGCCTGGGCCACGGTAAGCGTTCTTAGCGGCTGGCCTGAGCGAGAACGGTATCGAGCATCTGCATGACGAAGCGCTGCTGAGTGCGCGGCAGACGCTGGATACGCTCGATCTGCTGCTGCAGCTTCGGTGCCGGGCCGCGCTTCTTGGTCCCACCGGCATCATCCCCGAGCAGCTCCTCCAGGGACACCCCGAGCGAATGGGCGAG
>DATHHZ010000042.1:0-2106 GCA_035316965.1 Burkholderiales bacterium
TCGCGGTGGGGTTCGGCCGCACCGGAACTCTGTTCGCGTGCGAGCAGGCGGGAATCACGCCCGACTTTCTGTGCCTCTCCAAGGGTCTCACGGGCGGCTACCTTCCGCTCTCGGTGGTGCTGGCGACCGATCGGGTCTACCAGGCTTTCTACGACGACAAGGTCGAGCGGGGTTTCCTTCACTCGCATTCCTTCAGCGGCAACCCGCTTGCGTGCCGCGCTGCCCTGGCCGTGCTCGACATCCTGGAAGAGGACAACGTGCTGGAGCGCAACCGGAATACAGCGGCGACCCTCAACCGGCGTGCCGAGGGCCTGCGCTCGCACCGACGCGTCGCGCATTTCCGCAATACGGGAATGATCTGGGCGTTCGACGTGCGGGAAGCCCAACCGGGATTCGGTCAGGATTTCCAGCGACGCGCTGTCGAGACGGGCGTGCTGCTCCGCCCTTTGGGCGCTACCGTCTACTGGATGCCGCCTTACGTCATCGGCGAGGCCGAAATCGATTTCCTTCTGGACGCGGTAACAAAGCTTCTGGACGCCGGATCGGAGTCCCCGTAGCGCGGGGTTTCATCGTGCTAGACTCGAAGGCTTCCAATTTGCAGTGCAGCACCCGTGATCCTCACCTTCCCCGACAGCCCTTTCCGTCTCGCCCAGGCGTTTACTCCGGCCGGTGATCAGCCCGAGGCGATCGACAAGCTCGTCGAGGGCATCCGCGACGGGCTCTCGTACCAGACGCTGCTCGGCGTCACCGGCTCGGGCAAGACCTTCACCATGGCGAACGTGATCGCGCGCCTCGGGCGGCCGGCGCTCGTGCTCGCGCCGAACAAGACCCTTGCCGCCCAGCTCTATTCCGAAATGCGCGAGTCCTTCCCCGAGAACGCGATCGAGTACTTCGTCTCGTATTACGACTATTACCAGCCCGAGGCCTATGTTCCGTCGCGGGACCTCTATATCGAGAAGGACTCGAGCATCAACGAGCACATCGAGCAGATGCGGCTGTCTGCGACGAAGTCGCTGCTCGAACGCAAGGACGTCGTGATCGTCGCGACGGTGTCCTGCATCTACGGCATCGGCAACCCGGTCGACTACCACGGCATGATCCTGCACGTGCGCGAAAAGGAGCGTATGTCCCAGCGCGACATCATCGCGCGCCTCGCGGCGATGCAGTACGAAAGAAACGAGCTCGAATTCAAGCGCGGCACCTTCCGCGTGCGCGGCGACGTGCTCGACGTGTTCCCGGCAGAAAATTCCGAGACGGCGCTGCGCATCGCGCTTCTCGACGACGAGGTCGAGAGCCTGACCCTGTTCGACCCGCTGACCGGGCACGCAAGCCAGCGCGTGCCGCGCTTCACGGTCTACCCGTCGAGCCACTACGTGACGCCCCGGGCGACGACCCTGCGTGCGATCGAAGCGATCAAGATCGAGCTCGCCGGCCGGATCGAGCATTTCCAGAAAACGGGCAAGCTCCTGGAGGCGCAGCGCATAGAGCAGCGCACGCGCTTCGACCTGGAGATGCTTGTCGAGCTGGGTTTCTGCAAGGGCATCGAGAACTATTCGCGGCATCTGTCCGGAAGGAAAGAGGGCGAGCCGCCGCCGACGCTGATCGACTACCTGCCGCCGAACGCCCTCATGTTCATCGACGAGTCGCACGTCACCATCGGGCAGCTGGGGGGCATGTACAAAGGCGATCGCTCGCGCAAGGAGAATCTCGTCGACTATGGTTTCCGCCTGCCTTCGGCCCTGGACAACCGGCCGCTCAAGTTCGAGGAATTCGAACAGGTCATGCGTCAGACCGTCTTCGTCTCGGCGACTCCCGCGGAATACGAGCGCAAAACCTCGGGGCAGATCGTGGAGCAGGTCGTGCGGCCGACGGGCCTGGTCGACCCGCGCCTCGAAGTGCGGCCCGCCTCGACGCAGGTGGACGATCTGCTCAGCGAAATCAGTCTGCGCGTGGCGAGCGGGGAACGGGTGCTGGTGACCACGCTCACCAAGCGCATGGCCGAGGAGCTGACCGACTACCTCGCCGAGCACGGCGTAAAGGTGCGTTACCTGCACTCGGAGGTGGAAACGGTCGAACGCGTCGAAATCATCCGCGACCTGCGCCTGG
>DATHHZ010000043.1:0-2198 GCA_035316965.1 Burkholderiales bacterium
CTGCGCCAGATCGTTCCGGAACGAACCGAAGCCGAGCTCTACACCATGGTCGGCCTCCAAAAACAGGGCAAGACGCTATTCTTCCGCGACTTTTTGCATCATCTCAAGCATTCCACCGACGACTTCGTGCTTGCCCCGGGCATCAAGGGTATGGTGATGACCGTTTTTACGCTGCCGTCCTATCCGTACGTCTTCAAGGTGATCAAGGACCGGATCTCGCCGTCGAAGGACACCACGCGCGAAAAGGTCAAGGAGAAGTACGTCCTGGTCAAACATCACGATCGGGTCGGGCGCATGGCCGACACGCTGGAATATTCCGATGTCGCCTTTCCGCGCAGCCGTTTCTCCGCCGAGCTCATCGCCGAACTGGAGGCAGTGGCCCCATCGACCATCGAAAAAGACGGCGACATGATCGTGGTCAAGCATGTCTACATCGAGCGGCGCATGACTCCGCTCAACCTTTTCCTGGAGCGGGCGACGCCGGCGCAGCGCGAGCACGCGATGCTGGATTACGGCGATGCGCTGAAACAGCTTGCCGCGGTGAATATCTTCGCCGGCGACTTGCTGTTCAAGAATTTCGGGGTCACCCGCTATGGACGCATCGTGTTCTACGACTACGACGAAATCGAGTACCTGACGGCGTGCACCTTCCGCCACATTCCGCGGCTTCCTCCGGGCCAGGACGACATGTCGAGCGAGGTCTGGTACCCGGTCGGACCGAACGACGTCTTCCCCGAGGAATTCGCCACCTTCCTGCTCACCGACGATGCGGTGCGCGCCGATTTCCTGAAGCGGCACGCCGATCTGCTCGAGGCGACGTGGTGGCAGACAACTCAGGCAACGCTTGCGCGAGGCGAGCTGCCGGAAGTGCTGTCCTATCCCGAGGCGCTGCGCTTCCCGCACTCGGGCGCAGCGCCGTCCAGCGCGCTGTCGCGGCAGAATCCGGGACGCGAACCTATCGGCGTGCCCAGATGATCGCCTGGCGAGAAACGCCTGCCGTTGTGCTGCAGTCAGGGCGCGCGCGGCGCAATGGAGAGGCGGCGCGCGATGTCCTTGGCTTGCGCCGCGGCGCCGACATCTCCCTGCCGCGCAGCCTCGACGTACCATGCCAGCGCCTTGTTCAAGTCCTTTGCCACGCCGTCGCCATGCTCGTAAAAACTGCCGATGATGTACTGAGCGCCGGGATCACCGCTTTGCGCCGCCGCTTCATACCACTTGGCCGCGAGCTTCCAATCCTTGGGTGCGCCGCGGCCGAGAAAATACTGGGTGGCAAGCTGCACTTGCGCATCGGCGTGGCCTTGCTCGGCAGCCTTGCTCCACCATAGTGTCGCATTGGTCAGCGACCGCGCCACGCCCACGCCGTTCTCGTACAGCAGACCGAGGTTGTACTGGGCTTGGGCGAGGCCCGCGTCCGCCGAGCGCTGGAGCCAGACGAGGCCGCCGCTGACGTCCGTGGCGCCGGCCTCGCCGCCCATGAGCATGATCGCCAGATTGAACTGGGCGACGCGGTCGCCATCGCGAGCGCGTTTCTCGAATTCAACCAATGCCGTAGGGTAGTCGTGCTTCTGGTACGCCCGCCACCCCGCGTCGGGCGGCGGCGCGGCTATCGTCATCGTCGCGGCGGCGAGCAACATGGCGGTCGCCATCACACAGCCATGCGTCGCGAATCGAGATGCCATTTCCGGTCCCGGAGTACAATTGCGGTCCCAGTCTATCACTCGTTTTCCGCGATGTTCGTCAGCGCATTTGACCTGTTCAAGATCGGCCTCGGGCCATCGAGCTCGCACACCGTCGGGCCGATGCGCGCGGCTGGCCGTTTCGCCCACGAGCTTGCGGCGAGCGGCAAGCTCGAAGAGGCCGCCCGCGTCGTCGTCGACCTTTATGGATCGCTCGCGTTGACCGGCCGCGGGCACAATACCGACCGCGCGATTCTGCTCGGGCTTTCCGGCGAAGTTCCGGACCGCATCGAGCCGGACCAGGTCGAGCCGAAGGTGCAGCGCATCCGCGACGAGAAGATGCTTTCCCTCGACGGGCGTCACCCGATCCTGTTTCACGAAAAAGAGGATCTGCGCTTTCGTATCGACAAGACCTTGTCATTCCACAGCAATGGGATGCGATTCACGGCGCTCGACGCAGCCGCCGTCACCCTCTTGCGCAAGGTGTACTTTTCGGTTGGCGGCGGATTTGTCGTCGACGAG
>DATHHZ010000044.1:0-9189 GCA_035316965.1 Burkholderiales bacterium
TAGACCATGCCGATGCCGACGTGGGCCTTGCCGATATCGATGTCCCGCACCTGCTGATCGACCAGCTTCTCGGCGACCGCTTTCTTCGCATAGGCCTCGAGCTCGGCGAGCGGGATGAGCGTGCCCGGGCACATCGCGCAGGTCGGCTGCGGGTCGGTGGGATTGATTTTCTCTTGCGCCGTCAGCGCGACGGGAAAAAATGCGGCCGCGGCGAATACGAACAGAAAGTTCTTCATGGGCTCCTCCTTGGCATCGGGTCCGGTCGTAGACAGATCATGCCGGGTGGGCCGTAAAACAACAAGTTGGGCTTGGAAACAGCCGTAGTTTATGATTCGCCCATGACCGCAAAAAATTTCGAAATCCTGGTGCTCAATCAGATCTCGCAGGTCGGGCTGAAGCGCTTTCCGGAGAAGGGGTACAGGGTCTCCAAGGACGCTGCGCACCCGGACGCGATTCTGGTGCGCTCGCACGACATGAACGCGATGAAGGTTCCCGACAGCGTGCGCGCGATCGGCCGCGCCGGCGCGGGGACGAACAACATCCCGGTAAAAGTGATGAGCGAGCGGGGCGTGCCGGTGTTCAACGCGCCCGGCGCGAACGCGAACGCGGTGAAGGAGCTGGTGCTCGCGGGGATGTTGATGGCCGCGCGCAATCTCGTTCCCGCTGTCCGGTTCGTGGGTTCGCTCAACTGCGACGACGACACGCTTTCCAAGCGCGTCGAGGCGGAGAAGAAGCAGTTCGCCGGGATCGAGCTGCCTCAGCAAACGCTGGGGGTGATCGGCCTCGGCAAGATCGGGAGCCTGGTCGCCGACGCCGCGATCAAGCTCGGGATGAACGTGCTCGGCTACGACCCCGAGATCACGGTCGACGCAGCGTGGAGCCTGCCCGCGCAGGTGAGGAAGGCTCATTCGATCGAGGAGATCCTCAAGGCGAGCCAGTTCGTCACGCTGCACGTCCCGCTGCTCCCGGTGACGCGGCATCTGATCAACGCGAAAAACCTGGCGCTGATGCACGCAGGCAGCATCCTGCTCAATTTCTCGCGCGAGGAAATCGTCGACGCCAAGGCGATCGCGGCGGCGCTCGCATCCAGGAAGCTCAAATACTACGTGACCGACTTCCCGGCGCAGCCGCTGTGCGAGAATCCCGCCGTCATCGCGCTGCCGCACCTGGGCGCTTCGACGCGCGAAGCCGAAGAAAACAGCGCAGTGATGGTCGTCGACCAGGTGCGCGACTACCTCGAGAACGGCAACGTCCAGAACGCCGTCAACTTTCCCGACGTCGTCATGGGGCGCGAGTCGCCGTACCGCGTCGCGATCGCCAACGCCAACGTGCCGAACATGGTGGGTCAGATCTCGAGCGCTATGGCCGGAGCGGGCTTGAACATCCACAACATGGTGAACCGCTCCAAAGGCGAGATGGCCTACACGCTGGTCGACGTGGACAGCCCGGTGAACAAGGGACTGATCGAAGGCCTTGCGCGGATCAAGGGCGTGCTCGCGGTGCGCTATCTGCCTACATCCTAGAGCGCCATGGCCGACGACATCGCCCAGCACCGCGCCGCGATCGACGCGCTCGACGAAAAAATCGCCGCGCTGCTGAACGAGCGCGCGACGCGCGCCGCAGCCATCGGGAAACTGAAGGCCAACGGCGGCGCCTACCGCCCCGAGCGCGAGGCCGAGGTTCTGCGCCGCATCGCGCTCGCCAACCGCGGGCCGCTCGCGAACGACGCGCTCGTTCGGCTCTTCACCGAGATCATATCGGCCTGCCGCGCGCTCGAGCAGCCGCTTGCGGTCGCCTATCTCGGCCCGCAAGGCACTTTCAGCGAGATGGCGCTCGGCAAGCAGTTCGGCGCGAACGTCGAGGCGCAGCCCTGCGCTTCGATCGACGACGTGTTCCGCGCCGCCGAGACGGGGACGGCGCAATACGCGGTCGTCCCGGTGGAAAACTCCACCGACGGCGCCGTCGGCCGCACGCTCGACCTGCTGCTCACGACGCCCTTGAAGATCTGCGCGGAGGTGGTGCTGCGCGTGCAGCAGAATCTGATGGCGAAACGACCTTCGATGAAGGCGATACGCAAGCTCTATTCGCACCCGCAGTCGCTCGCCCAGTGCCACGGCTGGCTCTCGCAGAACCTGCCGGGCGTCCAGCGCGTTCCGCTTGCGAGCAACGCCGAAGCCGCGCGCGTCGCGGCGAAAGAGGCGGGCGCCGCCGCGATCGGCCCCGAGATCGCAGCCGAGCGCTACGGGCTCAAGCTCCTTGCGCGCTCGATCGAGGACGATCCCAAGAACAGGACCCGTTTCCTCGTGCTGGGATCCCACGACGCCGGCTCCTCCGGCAAGGACCGCACTTCGCTCGTCATGACGGCGCACAACAAGCCCGGTTCCCTCCACGACCTCATCGCATCGTTCGCCGCGCATGGCGTGAGCATGACCCGCCTTGAATCCCGGCCCGCGCGCACCGGGCAGTGGGAGTACAACTTCTACGTCGACATCGAGGGCCACCAAAAAGATGCGAAGGTGGCAAAGGCGCTCGCCGAGCTGCGCGACAAGGCGCCGTTCGTGAAGGTCTTCGGCAGCTATCCGGCTGCCGTTCTCTGATTGTTTTCATGGATCCCTGCGAACAGTCGCCGTCCTACATCCGCGCCATCGCGCCGTATCAGCCGGGCAAGCCGATCTCCGAGCTCGCCCGTGAGATGGGCCTGGACGAGAAAAAGATCGTCAAGCTCGCATCGAACGAGAATCCGCTCGGCATCTCGCCCAAGGCCAGGGCCGCGATCAAGGAGGGGCTTGCGGAGCTGGGGCGCTACCCCGACGGCAACGCCTTTGAATTGAAGGCCGCGCTGTCGCGCCGCCACGGCGTTCCAGAGGAGTGCATCGTCGTCGGCAACGGCTCGAACGACCTGCTCGAGATGGTCGCAGGCGCCTTTCTCGCGCCGGGCCGCGCGGCGGTGTACTCGCAGCATGCCTTTGCCGTCTATCGGCTCGCCACTCAGGCGCGCGGCGCGAGGAGCATCGTCGTTCCGGCGAAAAACTACGGCCACGACCTCGCTGCGATGCTCGCGGCGATCACGCCGGAAACCCGAGTGGTGTTCATCGCCAACCCCAACAACCCCACCGGCACTTTCATCCCGGGCGCCGAGCTCGAGGACTTTCTCGCGCGCGCGCCGCGGAACGTGACCGTGGTCGTCGACGAGGCATACACGGATTACCTGCCGCCCGAGCTTCGCTACGACAGCGTTGCCTGGCTGAAGAAATTCCCGAATTTCGTCCTCACGCGCACCTTTTCCAAGGTCTACGGGCTGGCCGGCCTTCGCGTCGGCTTCGGGCTCATGCACCCGGGCATCGCCGAGCTGCTCAACCGCGTGCGCCAGCCCTTCAACGTCAACAGCCTTGCGCTCGCGGCTGCGGTTGCCGCGCTCGGGGACAGGAAATTCGTCGCGAAGAGCACCAGGATGAACCGCGCGGGTATGGCAAGGCTGGAACGCGCCTTCAAGACGCTCGGGCTCGAGTTCATCCCCTCGTGCGGCAATTTCGTCACTTTCCGCGTGTCCCGGGCGAGGGCGGTGTACGAGAAACTGCTGCGCCAGGGCGTCATCGTCAGGCCGCTGGCGAATTACGACATGCCCGACCATCTGCGCGTCACGGTGGGGACGCCCAAGGAAAACGAGAAATTCCTCAAGGCGCTGAGGACGGCGCTCGACGATTGATGGAGCGCATCGAAAAGCTGGTGATCGTGGGCGTCGGCCTGATCGGCGGCTCGTTCGCGCTCGCGCTGAAAGGAGCAGGCGCGGTCGGCCGCGTGATCGGCGTCGGCCGCGGCGCGCGCAACATCCGCCGCGCGCTGGACCTCGGGATCATCGACGCCGCGGGCGCGGCGGACGGTGAGACGCTGAAGGACGCCGATCTGGTGCTGCTCGCGGTGCCGGCCGGGCAGATGCGAGCGGTCATGCGCTCGATCGCGCCCCTGCTCGGTCCAAAGACCGTCGTCACCGACGCGGGCAGCACGAAACAGGACGTGGTCGGATTCGCCCGGCGCGAGCTGAAAGCCGCGCTTTCCCGTTTCGTGCCTGGGCATCCGATCGCAGGCACCGAAAAAAGCGGCGCCGACGCGGCGTTTGCCGGGCTCTATCGCGGGCGCAGGGTGGTGCTCACGCCGCTCGCGGAAAACGAGCCGGGAGCGCTCGCCCTGGTGCGCGCCGCGTGGGAGCGGTGCGGGGCAAGCGTTTCCGAGTTGCGGCCAAGAGAGCACGATACGGTGCTGGCGGCAGTCAGCCATTTGCCGCACGTGCTCGCCTACGCGCTCGTGGATCAGGTCGCGCGCCACAAGAACGCGAAACAGCTCTTTTCCTACGCGGCAGGGGGATTCCGCGATTTCACCCGCATCGCCGCCAGCCATCCGGAGATGTGGCGCGACATCTGCCTCGCGAACCGCAAGGCGCTGCTCGCCGAGATCGGCCGCTACGGCGGCAAACTGGAGCGCGTGCGCAGGATGCTCGAGCGCGGCGACGCCAGGGCGCTCGATGGCCTTTTCTCGGGGGCGCGCGAGGCGCGCAACCGCTGGCTGAAGGACACGCAATGAGGGCAGCGCCTGGACTTTCCCCTCCTCTTTCGAGGAGGGGTGCCGCCGAAGGCGGCGGGGTGGTGTCGCCGCGAGAAGGATGGTCGACCACCCCGTCGCGCTGCGCGCGCCACCCCTCCTTGTCCAAGGAGGGGAAAAAGACCGCCGGGGCGCGGTTCGCCTGAGGACGTGCGAATCGTGAAATTCCTCGATCTCGATCCGATCGCACGCGTGCAAGGCACGGTGAAAATGCCCGGATCGAAGAGCATTTCGAACCGAGTGCTTCTGCTCGCTGCGCTTTCCCGCGGCGAAACCCGGGTGAAGGACCTCCTGGATGCGGAAGACACGCGGGTCATGCTGGACGCCCTAGTGCGCCTGGGCGTCAGGATCGAAAGGCATGCTGACGATTCCGCGGTCGTGCACGGCGTCGGCGGAGATTTTCCCGTCAAATCGGCCGAGCTTCGCTTGGGCAACGCCGGCACTGCGCTCCGACCCCTCGCCGCGGTGCTCGCGCTCGCCGGCGGGGAATACACCCTTTCGGGCGCGCCCCGGATGCACGAGCGGCCGATCGGCGATCTGGTCGACGCCCTGAGAGCGCTCGGCGCGCGCATCGATTATCTCGGCAAAGAAGGCTTTCCGCCGCTTGCCTTGCACCCCGGCACGATCCGGCGGGGTGCGTCGGTTCGCGTGCGCGGAGATGTGTCCTCGCAATATCTCTCGGCGCTGCTGATGGCGCTGCCGCTCACCGGCTCCGAAAGGGTCGTCGAGATCGAAGGCGAGCTCATCTCGAAGCCTTACGTCGAGATCACCCTGAACCTGATGGGCCGCTTCGGCGTCCATGTCGCGCGCGAAGGATGGAGGAAGTTCACCGTTCCGGCCAGCGCCTACGCCAGCCCCGGCGTGATCCGCGTCGAGGGCGACGCCTCATCGGCCTCGTATTTCCTCGCGGCGGGCGCGATCGGCGAAGGCCCGGTACGCGTGGAAGGCGTGGGGCGTTCGAGCATCCAGGGCGATATCCGCTTCACCGAGGTGCTTGAGAAGATGGGGGCGAAGATCTCGATGGGCGAGGACTGGATCGAGTCCGGCGCACCGGCCCGAGGGAAACTGAAGCCGATCGACGCGGACTTGAACCACATTCCCGACGCGGCGATGACCGCCGCGGTCGCGGCGCTGTTCGCCGACGGTACTAGCACCCTCCGGAACATTGCCAGCTGGCGCGTCAAGGAGACCGACCGCATCGCCGCAATGGCGAAGGAATTGCGCAAACTCGGCGCGGTGGTCGAGGAGGGCGCGGACGCCCTGTGCGTGACGCCTCCGGCGCGCTTGAGGCCCGCGACGATAGCCACCTACGACGATCACCGCATGGCGATGTCCTTTTCGCTTGCCGCGCTGGGCGGGGTCAAGGTACGCATCAACGATCCAGGGTGCGTGGCCAAGACCTTCCCGGAATACTTCGAGGTGCTCGCGAGTATTTCGCGGCGAGTTCCGGCGTGAGCGCGGTACCGGTCATCGCGATCGACGGCCCGTCGGCATCGGGGAAGGGGACGGTTGCGCAGCGGGTCGCCAAGACGCTCCGCTTTCACCACCTCGACAGCGGTGCTCTCTACCGGCTCGTGGCGCTCGCCGCCGCGCGGGAGGGAATCGACTCAGGCGACGAAGCGAAGCTCGCCGCGATCGCGGTCCGGCTCCCGGTTCGCTTCGAGGGGGAGGAGATCTTCCTCGAGGCCGAGCGCGTGACCGACGCCATCCGCACCGAGGAAAACTCGTTCGCGGCCTCGCGGGTAGCGGCCTTGCCCGGGGTGCGCCGGGCTCTTTTGGACAGGCAGCGGTCCTTTCGCAAGCCCCCGGGGCTGGTCGCCGAGGGGCGCGACATGGGTTCGATCGTGTTCCCCGATGCCGAGCTCAAAGTGTTCCTCACGGCGAGCCCGGAGGCCCGTGCGGAACGTCGGTATAAACAGTTGAAAGAAAAAGGAATCGCTGCTACACTGGCCGCCCTTTTGCAGGATTTGCGCGAGCGCGACGCGCGCGATGTGACGCGCAGCGTGGCGCCTCTCAAGCAAAGCCCCGGAGCGCGGCCGCTCGACACGACGTCGATGAGCGCCGAGCAAGCGGCGGCCCAAATTGTGGATTGGTACCGCGGGGGGAACAGGTGACATCAAGCCAAGTACCGCATTGACTTGGCTTTTTTGTCGTGGATCAACGAACCCCGTCTTCGCAGATGGGCACGATGCAGGTAATTTTTTCTATGTCGAATGCAACCCCCGAAGTGGCTTCCCCGGAGGAAAGCTTCGCCGCCCTTTTCGAGGAAAGCCTCACGCGCAAGGAAATGCGCACGGGCGAAGTGATCACCGCCGAAGTCGTCCGCGTGGACATGAACTACGTCGTGGTCAACGCGGGCCTCAAGTCCGAATCCTTCATCGCCCTCGAGGAATTCAAGAACGACAAGGGCGAAGTCGAGGTCAAGCCCGGTGATTTCACGAGCGTCGCCATCGAAGCGCTCGAGGACGGTTACGGAGAGACGCGCCTGTCGCGCGACAAGGCGAAGCGCCTCGCCGCCTGGCTCGATCTGGAAAAGGCGCTCGAAGCCGGAACGCTCGTCAAGGGAATGATTTCCGGCAAGGTGAAGGGCGGCCTCACCGTGATGACCAACGGCATCCGCGCCTTCCTGCCCGGGTCGCTCGTGGACATCCGCCCCGTCAAGGACACCATGCCCTACGAGGGCAAGGAGATGGAGTTCAAGGTCATCAAGCTCGACCGCAAGAGGAACAACGTGGTCGTGTCCCGGCGCGCGGTGCTCGAAGCCTCGCAAGGCGCGGAGCGCCAGGCGCTGCTGGCGAACCTGCAGGAAGGCGCCGTCGTCAAGGGCATCGTCAAGAACATCACCGATTACGGCGCGTTCGTCGATCTGGGCGGAATCGACGGCCTGCTGCACATCACCGACCTTGCCTGGCGGCGCGTCAAGCACCCTTCCGAAATGCTCAATGTGGGCGACGAGGTCACCGCGAAGGTGCTGAAATTCGACACCGAGAAGAATCGCGTTTCCCTCGGTTTGAAGCAGCTGGGAGAGGATCCCTGGGTGGGTCTCTCGCGCCGCTATCCCACGGGAACGCGCCTCTTCGGCAAAGTGACCAATCTGACCGACTACGGCGCCTTCGTCGAAGTGGAGCAGGGCATCGAAGGCCTCGTGCACGTGTCGGAGATGGACTGGACCAACAAGAACGTGCATCCGTCGAAAGTGGTCGCGCTCGGTGACGAGGTGGAGGTCATGATCCTCGAGATCGACGAGGAGCGTCGCCGCATCTCCCTCGGGATGAAGCAGTGCCTTCCCAATCCCTGGGAGGAGTTCTCGATGAACTTCAAGAAGGGCGACAAGGTAAAAGGCCAGATCAAGTCGATCACCGACTTCGGCATTTTCATCGGGCTTCAGGGCGGAATCGACGGTCTGGTGCACCTCTCGGACCTGTCCTGGACGCTGCCCGGCGAGGAGGCGGTGCGCAATTTCAAGAAGGGCGAGGAGACCGAGGCGCAGGTGCTGTCGATCGATGTCGAGCGCGAGCGGATTTCGCTCGGGATCAAGCAGCTCGAAGGCGATCCTTTCAACAACTTCGTCGCGAGCCACGAAAAGGGCAAGCTCATCTCGGGCACCGTCAAGTCGGTCGATGCCAAGGGGGCGGTCATCTCGATGGGCGGCGACCTCGAGGGCTACCTGCGCGCATCCGAGATCTCCCGCGACCGCGTCGAGGACGCCCGCACCCATCTCAAGGAAGGCGACAGCGTCACGGCGATGATCATCAACGTCGACCGCAAGAACCGAACCATCAATCTTTCGGTCAAGCAGAAAGACTTTGCCGAGGAGAACGAAGCGATGGCCAAGCTCCAGAGCGAAAGCGCCGCCAGCACGGGAAGCACCAACCTGGGCGCGCTCCTCAAGGCGAAATTGGACAACAAGAACGCTCAACAGTAATCGACCGGCATGACCAAGTCCGAACTTATTGCGAGGCTCGCGACGCGTTATTCACAACTCGTAGCCAAGGATGCCGAATTCACCGTCAAGATGATCCTGGATGCGATGACGCAGAGCCTGGTCAAAGGGCAGCGCATCGAGATCCGCGGGTTCGGGAGTTTCGGGCTGAATCATCGGCCGGCGCGCGTCGGCCGCAATCCGAAATCGGGCGAGAGGGTCCACGTACCCGAGAAATTCGTCCCGCATTTCAAGGCCGGCAAGGAACTGCGCGAGAGGGTCGATCAGAAATAGGATACTGGGCCGGCGGGATGCGGACGGCGGCATCGACGAGGTGCCGCCGTCTTATTTTGGAGTCCGTGGTTAGATGAAGCTCATCACCCAACTTTCATGAAGCTCATCACCCAACTGTCGTGGCTGTTGCGCGTGCTGTTGTTCCTCGCCGTATTCGCCTTCGCGCTCATGAATACGGGTCCGGTGACGCTGCGCTTCTTCCTCGGGCAAACCTGGGAGACCCCGATGATCCTGGTCCTGCTCCTCGCTTTCGCTTTCGGCGCCGCGATCGGGGTTCTTGCATGCCTGTCGCGCATGCTCGGGCAGCGTCGTGAAATCCACAAGCTCGAGCGCGAGCTGCGCACGGCCGGCGACCGTACCTTGCCCCACGATCGCGC
>DATHHZ010000045.1:0-4215 GCA_035316965.1 Burkholderiales bacterium
TCGCCGCGCTCGGCGGATTTTCGATTGCGCAGACGCCTTCGGTGCTCGCGTCGCTCGATCCCCGCCATGCGCTCAACTTCGCCTGGCGCTTCCCCGGTCTTACTTTCCTCGTCCTCGGCGCGGTGTTTCTCGCCATCACCGGCGCGGAAGCGCTCTACGCCGACATGGGGCATTTCGGCGCCAAGCCGATTCGGCTTGCCTGGTTCGGAATGGTATTCCCCGCGCTGATGATCAACTATATCGGCCAGGGCGCGCTCGTTCTGCGCGATACGGCGGCGATCAAGAATCCCTTCTACCTGCTCGCGCCTGCGGAATTGCTCTTCCCGCTCGTCGCCCTTGCCACTGCGGCTACGGTCATAGCCTCACAGGCGACCATCTCGGGCGCATTCTCGATGACCCAGCAGGCCACTCGCCTCGGGTATCTTCCGCGCATACCGGTGACCCACACGTCGGAATCCGAGCGCGGCCAGATCTACATCGGGCACGTAAACTGGATCATGCTCGTACTCGTCGTGCTGCTTGTCCTCGAGTTCAAATCCTCCAGCGCGATCGCGTCGGCCTACGGCGTCGCGGTGTCGGGCACGATGGTACTCACCACCTTGCTGATCGGCACTATCGCGCTCGACTCGCGGAGCCGCACGAGACCGTTCCTTCTCGCGGCAATCGCCGCGATCGGGCTCGTGGAACTCGTTTTCTTCGCCGCCAACGCCATGAAGTTCGCCGAGGGCGGCTGGTTCCCGCTCGCCTGCGGCGTGCTGGTCTTCACGATGCTTACGACCTGGAAGCGCGCGGAAAGCGTCGTGGTCCTGCGGGAGGGGAAAATCCGGGTCCCGGTGGACACGTTCCCCGCGATGTGTGGATCCGGGATTCCGCGCGTCGAGGGCACGGCCGTCTATCTCTCGCCCGACCCCGAATCGGTTCCTCCGGTGCTCCTGCACAACCTGAAGCACAACAAGGTGCTGCACGAGCGCATCGTGTTCCTGACCATCGTCGACGAGGAAGTGCCGCACGTGCCCGACGAGGAACGCACATTCGTGCGGGTCATCCAGCGCGGGCGGGTCTATCAGGCGCTGCTGCGCTATGGTTTCATGGAAGAACCCGACGTGCCTCGAGGCCTGAAGCTCCTCGCCCGCCATGGACTCTCGTTCGAGTCGATGCTGACGACTTTCTTTCTCGGCAAATCGACCATCGCGCGCGCGACCCGGCCCGGGTTGCTGACATGGCGACGGGAGCTGTTCCGCTGGATGCAGCGCAACAGCCCGGCGACCGCTGAATACTTCAATCTGCTGCCAGAGCGGGTGATCGAACTCGGGACGCGCGTCACGATCTGAGGGCTCGGAGTAGTATGTGACCGCGTCTCTTTCCTCAGGCAAAGGAGGCTCTATGGCAACCAAGCGTGAAGAATACGTCGCGAAGCTGAAGTCCCAGCTCGATCAATGGAACGCCGAGATGGCGAAGTGGGAAACCCAGGCCAAACAAGCGCAAGCGAGCATGCGCGCGGAGTACGAGAAGCAGCTCGCCGCGATCCGTCAGCATCAGGACCAAGCCAAGGAACAGCTGCGCAAGGTGCAGGCGGCCTCGGGTGACGCCTGGACGGAGATGACTCGCGGCGCGGACGAGGCCTGGGCGGCGATGCGCAAGGCCTTCGAGAGCGCCAGCGCCCAATTCAAGAAGAAATAGTCCGGCGTCCGAAGGACGCCGCGGCGCGGAACTGCTAGCCCTTTCCCAGGACCGCGTCCAGGCGCTCGATGTCGTTGATGACGCGCCACTCGGAGGCTCCGGCCGCTTCGACCCGCTTCTGCCAGGCCTCGAGCCGCCCCATGTAGCGCCGCGGGTCGATGTTGTCGGTCTTGAGCTTGACGACGTTGAGCGCCACCACGCGGATGTCCTTCAGCTTGATCGGGAAGTCGCGGATGGTCGCCTTGTCGAGCTCCTCCTGCATGTCGGAGAAGATCAGGATGGTCTTCGTCCCTGCGCCCGTCTCGTTCAGGAAGTCCGCGCCCTGGATGAGACCGCCGGTGATGTCCGTATAGGCGCTGCCGCCAACAGTCTTGACGAACGCGTCGATCTTGTCCTTGAAGGCGCGCTTCTGGATGTTCGCCCGCGAGGGTTGATTGTCGAAGGTGACCTTCGCGATGATGTCTTTCTCGCTGAAGCTGCGGCTCTTTACGCGCGCGACCGCGAGCGAATCCCCGGGTTGCAGGGTGCCGAGCAGGTAGTTGATGATGAGCTGGGCCTTGCCCACTTCCTGGGCGTAGGTCCCCGAGGTATCCACCAGCATGTAGACGGCCTGGGTATGGCTGCGCTGATCGGCGCAGGACGACAGTGCCGCCGCCGATGCGAGCGAGAGCGACGCGAGGAGCAGGCGCTTGATCATGGTCGGCCCCCTAGGACTTTGCTGCCCTGCGGCTCAGCTCGACGTCCGCGCCGCCGCGCGCAGCTTTCACCACACGCTCGATCAGCAGCGGCAAGACGATGGTGACGTCGTACAGAGTGGTCAGTACCCTGCACAGTTGTCGCACGAGATTTCCGAGAATGCGCAGCACGAACGCCAACACACGCACCAGCATCACGAGCGCGGCCCCTCCGACCGTGCGCAGCGAGTGCACGAACGACTCGAGCGGAATCGCGACGAAGGCGAGCGCGAGAGGAAGGATGAAGCCGAGAAGCATCTGGGCGGCCGTCGGAATGCGCGCGAGCAACGGGTCGGCGGGCGCCGCCTGCTGCGCGCTCGCCAGGGATTGGATCAGCGCCTGCCTGTCCGCCATCAGCATGTCGCGGATAAGCGCCAGCGAAGACTCGATTCCGGCCAGCGTCAGCAGAAACACCGCAGAAAACCACAAGATGCGGCGTCGCATCTTGTCGTTCAGATTTGCGATCGCGGGGAAGAGATGCGTGAAGCGCAGAGCCTCCATCAGGAAAAGCCCCATCGTCGCCTCGACGAGAATGATGACCAGCGCGGCCACGTCAGAAGTCTTCAGCGAATTGGTAAGATAGTCGCTGCCACCGACCATCTCGGAGAACGGCAGCGCGATCAGCTTGAAGTTGACGAGTGCGCCCCCCATCGCGATCAGAAGGACCACGGTCGCGACGGCGAACTGCGTGAACGCCGAAACCGTCAGCGCGTGCTCGGCTTTGTCCGTCTTCTTGTTGATCTGCTCGTATTTTTCCATCTGCGCGTCGAGCTTCGATGAGGTGTCCTGCAGGCCCGTCAGCTTCTTGTCGACCTGACCGAGCGTCTTGTCGAGCGAGCGCCAGAACGGCATGAAGCCGTTCAGGATCTTGTGGCGCGACTGGTAGGCGCGGCGGTACTCCTCGAGCGCTTTGCCGTGGATGCTGTCGACCGAGCGCTTGATTTCCTCGAGTATCCTCTTGACCATCTCGCTGTGTTCCGACTTGATCTTCGCGATCCCGGCAACCGCCTCGACCCAATCGGGAGGCGGCGGCGGCACTTCCCCGCACTTCTTGTAGTCTTCCTCCACGCGCGTGATTTCGTCGAGGACCTTCCGCTGAAGCGCCGGGTAGCCCTCCAGGTCGCGCGTGACGAGCAAGCCGACGCGCTCGAACTCGCGTTCGATGTGTTGCCCCACCTCCTCTTTCCCGTGCGCGAGCAGCACCGCCTTGTTGCGCTCTTTCATGTCCCTCGCCGTCGCGAACAGCCAGCGCGCGCCCAGCCGTAGGGGGCCGCCGATCATATGTCCGATCGAGCGAAACAGGTCGTGAACCACCTTGCGCGCGGCATACAGGAACGGCATGGCGATGGCGAACAGGATCAGCGCGGACGCCACCGCGTTGCCGGGCCAGATCATCCAGAATTGCGAGCTTGTCACGGGACCCCCCTTCCCGGCCGTTCGGCCAGGTCGTCTAGGACAGCGGCATAAGATAGATCAGGCGGGCACGGCGCGCCAGCACAATTGAGGGATTATTTCTCGAATCCAGGCGGGCCGGACACAAGTGTTTTGATCCGATTGATTATTTTTAACGCGGTGGGATGTCGCCTGCGGGCGACAGGCTGATGTAGAAGCCGCTGCGGAATTCAGCGCTTGCGGCTCTTAGTGTTGAAGCGCGGGTACACCTTCTTCACGTTGCCGTGGAAGATCTTCTCCTTGTCGGCCTTGCTCACCCAGTCGATTGCATCGATGTAGCGCTTGGTGTCGTCATAGTTGAATCCGGTCTCCGGGTCAACGCCCTTCACCGCTCCAACCATCTCGGAGG
>DATHHZ010000046.1:0-9011 GCA_035316965.1 Burkholderiales bacterium
AAGGTACTTCCCCTCGCGGCTCGGGCGCATTCCTAGCGTCGCCGGGTCGAAATCGGGAGCGTGGCGCCTCACCACCTCGATCACCGCCTGCGCGAACCCGGCCTGATCGAGGTGGTGAGGCGCCACGCACCTCGATCACCGCCTGCGCAAACCCGGCCTGCGTCTTTCCCATGACCTTGATGGGGAAATCGCAAGGGAAGGCGAGAACGGGTGAGTCGTTTTCAGGCATGAGCCGGCGAGCGCATGACCTTGGCTTTGTACTGCTGGTAGAGCGCGTGGACGCGCTTGCAGACCGGCCCGGGTTTTCCAGCGTCTTTCCCCGTGCCGACCGGCTGTCCGTCGAGCGTCGTGATGGCTAGCACCTCTCTCGAGGACGAAGTTACCCAGATCTCCTCCGCCGAGCGCAGCTCGCTCTCGGCAACGGGGCGAACCTCGTGAGGGAGCGAGTGGGCGCGCAGGATCTCGAGCACCACGTCGTAGGTGATCCCGGGCAATATCAGGTGAGACTTGGGCGGGGCGAGCACGGTTCCATTTTTCACGATGAACACATTGCTCGCCGAGGCTTCCGTTAGCTCGCTGTCGCGCACCAGGATCGCCTCGACGCAGCCCTGGTCTGCGGCGAGGGTGCGCAGCATGCAGTTGCCCAACAGCGAAGTCGACTTGATGTCGCAACGCAGCCACCGGAAATCGGGCAGAACGATCGCCTTGGCGCCGCTCTCGAGGAGCTCCGCGGAGGGGGTCACGAGCTCACTCGCCATGAGGAAAACCGTGGGTTTGAGGCCTTTGGGGAAGGCGTGATCCCGCTTGGCTGCGCCGCGGGTGACCTGCAGATAGACGGTCTGGTCTTCCCAGGGGTTTCCCGCGATGATTTTTACGACGAGCTCGGTCCACTTCGGGAGCGGATGCGGATTGGCGAGTCGAATCGCGTCGAGGCTGGCCTGGAGCCGGGCAAGGTGCTCCTCGAGGCGGAACGGCCGCCTGGAATACACCGGGATCACCTCGTAGACCCCGTCGCCGAAAATGAAGCCGCGATCCAGGACGGAGATTTTTGCCTGCTCGATCGGCATGAAATCGCCGTTGAGATAGATCATTCGCTTCCCTTCATCTGAACCACAGCCGAACCGAATCCCAGGTCCTGGCGAAAAATCCCGCGACCGCGACGCTCTCCAACGCAACCACCGGATACTCCGCTAGCGGCTTGCCGTCGTGAGACACGCGCAGCGTCGCGACGCGCTGGCCCGCTTCAAGTGGCGCGATGAGGGGCTGCTGGCTCACGAGCTCCGCCTGGAGCTTGTCGGCGGTGCCCTTGGGCACCGTCACGTACAGGTCCGCGACGACACCCGCCTTCAGCTCGCGCTCTCTGCCTTTCCACACCTGGAGCTTGCCGATCGCATCGCCTTTCTGGTAGAGACGCAGGGCGTCATAGGACTGGAACCCGAAGTTGAGCAGCTTTTGACTCTCCCGGGTGCGCAGACGTTCCGACGCCGTGCCTATGACGACCGACAAGAGCCTTCGCCCGCCGCGCCGCGCCGAGGCGATGAGGCAGTAACCGGCGGTTTCCGTATGGCCGGTTTTCACCCCGTCCACGTTCGGGTCGAGCCACAGGAGCTGGTTGCGGTTCCGTTGCGTGATGTCTTTGTAGCGGTATTCGCGTTCTGAATACAGCTTGTAGTATTCGGGATAGTCGCGGATCAAGGCGGAGGCGAGCAGCGCGAGATCGCTCGCAGTCGAATAGTGCGCGGGGCCGGGCAGCCCGCTCGAATTCGTGAAATTCGTGTCCATCATGCCGAGGCGCCCGGCCTCGCGGTTCATCCGTTCCACGAACGCAGGTTCCGAGCCCGCGACGGCTTCGGCAAGCGCGATGCAGGCATCGTTGCCCGACTGGATGATCATCCCGCGCAGCAGCTCTTCGACCGTGACGGGCTTGCGCGGCTCGATGAACATGCGCGAGCCGACCGCGCGCCAGGCGCGCTCGGACACCCGGATCGTTTGACCGAGGGCAAGCGACCTGCCTTTCAGCGCCGCGAAAGCGAGGTACGCGGTCATGAGCTTGGTGAGCGATGCCGGCTCGATGCGCTCCTTCGGATTGCGGCTTGCGATCGACTGTCCGCTGGTTGCGTCCATGAGCAGCCACGCGCGCGCATCCACGGCAGGGGGCTGCGGTGCGGCGGCGAGCGCGACGCCCGAAAGCAGCAGAGAAAGACAAGCGGAGAGATGACGTAACATGGGATCGCGAAGGACGAATTATACCGGCCGCAGCGGGCCGTCAGCGCACCGCAGCCATCGATTCCAGCGCCGGCGGCTCGCGCGCTGCCGCCGAACTTCGCGGCAAGATGGCCTCCACTTCCACCCGAACGCTGCCGGCATTCACAAAGCCGAGCTTGTACGCCGCCGCGTAGGACAGGTCGATGATGCGCTCGGGGTGAAACGGCCCGCGATCGTTGACGCGCACGACGATGCTGCGGCCGTTCGAAAGATTGGTCACGCGCGCGTAGCTGGGGATCGGCAGGATCGTATGCGCTGCGGTCATCGCGTACATGTCGTAGCGCTCGCCGCTGGAGGTGGGCTTTCCGTGAAATTTGCGCCCGTACCAGGTCGCGATGCCGCGCTGACGGTAGGGCGTGAGCGACTGGTAGGGAACGTATTTCCTGCCCAATGCGGTGTAGGGACTGTTGGCGCCGCGGTTGAGCGGCTCGGACCTGGGTCTTGCGTCGGCGATTCTGTCGAGGTTGCCCGGGGATGCCCCCGGGCCGTCCTCCCCGGTGTGCCCGCCGCGCCTCGGCCCGAGAGTGCAGGCGGCAAGAGCGGTAACCATGAATGCCGCGAGCAACAACGCGGGCGCGGGCCCCTTCACGTCTGTACCAATGCGCGGTGATGCTGGATGCTCATCAGTATGCCGATCCCGAGAAACAGCGTCACGAGCGAGGTTCCGCCGTAGCTGATGAGCGGCAGCGGCACCCCGACGACGGGCAGCAGCCCGCTCACCATGCCCATGTTGACCGCCGCGTAGGTGAAGAAGGTGAGGGTGATCGAGCCCGCGAGCAGCCGCGTGAAGAATGTCGGCGCGTTGGCTGCGATCATGAGCCCGCGCATGATGAGCGCGAGGTAGAGGACGAGCAGGAGACTCGCGCCGATCAGTCCGAATTCCTCGGAATACACCGCGAAAATGAAATCGGTGGCGCGTTCCGGGATGAACTCGAGATGTGTTTGGGTACCCCCCAGCCAGCCCTTGCCGGTGATGCCGCCGGACCCCACGGCGATGGTGGACTGGATGATGTGATAGCCCGCGCCGAGCGGATCGGAGGCGGGGTCGAGCAGGGTGAGGAAGCGCCTGCGCTGGTAGTCGTGCAGCACGCCCCACAGCACCGGCAGGCTCGCAAGGACCGCGGCGGAGCCGCCTGCGATCAATTTCCACGACAGGCCGGCAAGGAAGATCACGTAGAAGCCGGCCGCGGCGACCAGCAGCGCCGTGCCCAGATCGGGCTGGTACGCGATCATCGCGGTCGGGACCGCGAGCAGCACGATGGCGACCGCATATTCGCGAAGTCGGAGCGCCGCCTCGTGCCTGTGAAAGTACCGGGCGAGCATGAGCGGCATCGCGATCTTCATGAGCTCCGAGGGCTGGATGCTCGTGAAACCGAGCGGCAACCATCGGCGGGCACCGTTCCTCACGTCGCCAAAAAAGTAGACGCCGGCCAGCATCAGGAGGACCACGAGAAACACGGGGATGGTGTAGCGCATGAAAACCTGCGGCGGCGTCTGGGCTGTGACCCACATCAACGCGAGCGCCAGGAGCACGTTGAGAGCCTGCGCGCCGACGCGTCCTGGCGCCTGGAAAGCCGCGCTGTAGAGGGTGGCGAAGCCGAGCACGAGGAGACAGGCCACCACGGCAAACAGCGGCCCGTCGATCTTTTCCGTGAGCCGCTCGACGAGGCGTCTAATCATTGGCTTCGTCCTCCTCCGGCGCAGGAGCGGGTTCCGCCGGCTCGTCGGTAGGCTCGCCGAGGGCAGGCGCGGGTCCCGCCGGCTTGTCGGTACGTTTGGCGGGCGGGTGCACCGTTTCCGTCGGCTTGTCGACTCGCTTGCCGAGCAGATAGTAGTCGAGCACCTTGCGTGCGACTGGCGCCGCCGCGCGTGCTCCAAAACCGGCGTTCTCCACCAGCACGGCGAGCGCGATCCGCGGGTTCTCCGCGGGCGCGAATGCGATGAAAAGCGCGTGGTCGCGCAAATGCTCGAGGACCGTCGCCTCCGAGTATTTTTCGTTCTTGCTGAGCGCCACGACCTGCGCGGTGCCCGTCTTGCCGGCGCTCACGTAGCTTGCTCCGGCGAAGGCGCGCGCTCCCGTGCCTTCCTTGTTGACCCCGACCATGGCGTGCTTCACCACTTCCAGATTCCGGGCCTTGAGCAGAATGGTCCTGGAGGCCTCGGGCAGCACGGAAGCGCGCTCGCCCGTGATCGGGTTCTCGATATAGTCCACCAGATGCGGGCGGAACATCACGCCGTCGTTGGCGAGCGTCGCAACAGCCTGCGCGAGCTGCAGAGGGGTGTAGGAGTTATAGCCCTGCCCGATGCCCACGCTGATGGTCTCGCCCGGGAACCACCGCTGCTGCGCCGGATTCTTGAAACGCTTGGTCTTCCATTCCGGAGAGGGCAGCACGCCCACGAACTCGCCTTCGATATCGATTCCGGTGCGGCTTCCGAACCCGAACTGGCCGATGAAGCGCGCGATATTGTCGATGCCGAGGTCGTTGGCGAGCATGTAGTAGTAGGTGTCGCAGGACACGACGATCGACTTGTACATGTCCACCACGCCGTGGCCGCCCGCGGTGGCGTCGCGGAACCGATTGGTGCCGAATACGAAGTAGCCCGGGTCGAAGATCGTCTGCGAAGGCGTCCTTGTGCCCAGCTCGAGCGCGGCGAGCGCCATGTAGGGCTTGAAGGTCGACCCCGGCGGGTAAAGTCCGGTGAGCGCGCGGTTGTTGAGCGGCTTGTCGGGGGAATTATTGAGCGCGTCCCAGTTTACCGGGTCGATGCCGTCGATGAAGAGGTTCGGGTCGTAGCCGGGCTTGGATACGAAGGCGAGTATTCCTCCCGTAGAAGGCTCGATCGCGACGAGCGCCCCGCGGTTTTCGCCGAAGGCGCGCTCGGCGGCTTCCTGCAGGCGAATGTCGAGGGTGAGCGCCAGGTTGTTTCCGGGCACGGGCGCCGTGCGCGGCGCGAGCTTTTGCACGTTCTGGCCGCGCACGATGCGTCCTCCCGCGTCGGTCTCGACCTGTTCGAAGCCGGTGGTGCCGTGCAACGCGCGCTCGTAGCGCTGCTCCAGACCCGTTTTCCCGATGTGGTCGGTGCCTTTGTAATTGCCCGACTGATTGCTCTCCTCTATGCGCTCGAGGTCGCGGTCGTCGATGCGGCTGATGTAGCCCACCACGTGCGAGGCGACCTCTCCGAGGGGATACTGGCGGAAAGGTCTGCCCCTGATGTCCGCCCCGGGAAAGCGGTAACGGTTGACCGCGAGCTTGGCGACTTCCTCGTCCGTGAGGCGAGTTCGAATCGGCAGGGTGTCGCGTCCCTTGCTTTCATCCCTCAGGCGCTGGAAGCGCCGGCGGTCCTTCGGCTGGATGTCGACGATGGCCGCGAGCGCGTCGATCGTGCCCTCGAGATCCGCGATCTTGCTGAACGTGAGCTCCAGCGTATACGCGGAGTAGTTGCGGGCGAGCACCACGCCGTTGCGGTCGAGGATGAGCCCCCGGTTGGGTTGAATCGGCACGATCGAAATGCGGTTGTCCTCGGCCTTGGTGTCGTAGTACTGGTGCTGGATGACCTGCAGGTAGAAAAAGCGCCCGAACAGAAGCGTGAACGTGGCGAGCACGACGACTCCGGCGACTCCCAGGCGCAGCTGGAAGTAATACAGGTCGCGCTTGGTGTCTCGGATCTCGGCGAGACGCATGAGTCTTCAGATCGGCCGGTTCTCGTCCACGCTCTCGGGCCTGCGTTGCGGCAAGAGAAGCAGAAAGCTCGCGATAGGCCACAGCACCGCGGCAATGAAGGTCCCCGCGAAATACGTCAATCCCGGGAACACTCCGCCCGCCACGAGCCGCACTGCGAGCATCAGCATCTGGCTTGCGAGCAGCAGAACCAGCACGTGCGCGGCCTGCCGCCAGGGCGAGAACCACAGGATGCGCCGGTGCAGGCTGACTGCGGCGAAGGCGAGAAAAGCGTACGCGAAGGCATGCTGGCCGAGGAGCGCGCCGTCGCCCGCGTCCATCACGAGCCCCACGAACCACGCGATGCCGATCCCCATCTTGCGGGGCTGGTGCACGCACCAGAAGGTGAGCACGAGCGCGACCATGTCGGGCAGCCCCGTAACATCACGCCACGGCAGCAGGTTGAACAGCAAGGCAAAGACGAGGGTGAGCGCCATGTAGCCCACCTTCACGGGCAACAGGATGCGCTGCGGCCGCTCGTAGAAAGACATTAGCTTTCCCTCGCGCTCATTCGCGGTTTCTGGAGCGCTTCTGCTTGGGGGGCTTGCCCGCCACGGATTCCGTTTCGACGGGGGCGGCCGGGAGGTTCATTTCCCGGGACAGCACGAGCACCTGCCGGTTCTGGTCAGTCCCCGCGGTGGGCACGCATGTGATCTTGGCGAAAGAGTAGGCGGCGTCCTGCTCGATGCGCGATACCTTCGCCACCGGAAGGCCCGGCGGATAAGTGCCGTCGATACCCGAGGTCACGAGAACGTCATCGGCCAGCACGTCGGCGTTCGTCGCCATGTAGGTCAGCTCGAGGGTACCTCTGTCCCCGCCGCCGTAGATGATGGCGCGCAGGCCGTTCCTGACGACCTGTACTGGGGTTCTCTGCTCCTTGTCCGTGATCAGGGTCACCTCGGAGAGCAGCGGATATACGCGCGTCACCTGTCCGACGACGCCGAGGTCGTCGATGACCGCCTGTCCCGGCTGGACGCCCTGCTGACGGCCCTTGTCGATGATCACCTTGCGCGAGAAAGGATCGCGCCCCTGATAGAGTATCTCCGCCAGGGTGGACTCACGCGGCAGACGCTCGCGCGCCTCGAGCAAGCGTCTCAGCTGCGCGTTTTCGGAGCGCAGCGCCTGGACCGTCAACAGCTCGTTCGCCGCCAGCAGCTGCTTTGCCTTGAGCTGCTCGTTCTCCTGCTTGAGCGACACCTGTGTCGTGAAGAATCCGGCGGCGGCGCCGAACAACTCCCCCGGAGCCAGCGCCGCGCGCTGCAGCGGGTAGGCAAGCAAGGCGATGACCTGACGCAGGGACTCGGCGTATCGGAAACGCGCGTCCAGGACCATCAGGAGAACCGCGAGACACACGAAAAAACCCAGGCGGACGAGCGGCGCGGGACCGCGGCTGAAAAAGGGCGGCGGCTGATAGTCCATGGCGCGGGAGACCCGGCTCTATTCGCTTGCGAATATGCTCCCCAGCTTTTCCATTCTTTCCAGCGCCTTGCCCGAGCCGCGCACGACGCAGGTGAGCGGATCGTCGGCGACGATCACCGGAAGCCCGGTCTCCTCCATGAGCAGCCGGTCGATGTCGCGCAGCAGCGCTCCGCCGCCGGCAATGACCATGCCCTTCTCGGCGATATCGGCGCCGAGCTCGGGCGGGGTCTGCTCCAGCGCCGATTTCACCGCGCCGACGATCTGGTTGAGCGGCTCGGTGAGCGCCTCCAGGATCTCGTTCGAGGAAATGGTGAAGCTTCGGGGGATGCCTTCCGCAAGGTTGCGGCCCTTCACTTCCATCTCGCGCACTTCGGATCCGGGGAAGGCCGAGCCGATTTCCTTCTTCACCATTTCCGCCGTGGTCTCCCCGATCAGCATGCCGTAGTTGCGGCGGATGTAGTTGATGATGGCCTCGTCGAACTTGTCGCCGCCGACGCGCACCGAGCCTGAGTAGACCATGCCGCCGAGCGATATGACGCCGACTTCCGTCGTCCCGCCGCCGATGTCCACGATCATCGAGCCTGTGGCTTCGGCGACAGGCAGGTCCGCGCCGATCGCCGCAGCCATCGGCTCCTCGATCAGGAACACTTGGCTCGCCCCGGCCTCGATGGCGGCCTCGCGGATCGCGCGACGCTCGACCTGCGTGGAGCCGCAGGGCACGCAGATGATGATGCGCGGTGAAGGCGCGAACAGGCGCGACTGGTGCACTTTCTTGATGAACTGCTTCAGCATCTGCTCGGTGACGGTGAAATCGGCGATCACGCCGTCCTTCATCGGCCGGATCGCGGTGATGTTGCCCGGCGTTTTGCCGAGCATCATTTTCGCCTCCCTGCCGACCGCCTGAATGGTTTTCTTGGAGTTGGGGCCGCCTTCCTGGCGGATCGCCACGACCGAGGGCTCGTCGAGCACGATCCCTTTGCCCCGCACGTAAATCAGCGTATTGGCCGTGCCGAGGTCAATCGCCATGTCATCTGAAAAATATCCACGCAAAAAGCCGAACATCCTGCTGATTTCCTTAGGAAAGAGGGTTCTCGATTGCGCTATAATACAGCAAATAAATTTTCGTTTTAAGCGATTTTTCATGCCGCTATCCCTGCAGGAAGTCCAACGCATCGCCGAGCTGGCCCGAATCGGCGTGAGCGACGCGGAAGCCCGGGCCGTACAGTCTCAGCTGAACGACATCTTCGAGCTGATCGGGCGGATGCAGAAGGTCGACACCGAGGGTGTCGAGCCGATGTCGCATGGACAGGACCTCGAATTGCGCTTGCGCGAAGACATCGTGACCGAGCGAGACCAGCGGGAGCAATTCCTATCGCTGGCGCCGGAGAGGGAGCAGGGACTCTATCTGGTTCCGAAGGTGATCGAATAGCGGACCAAGACGAGCCGCAAGGTCGGCGGCAAAACCGTCGGGCCTGAATCCTGAATCCCATGTTGAACGCCTCTCTCAAAGAGCTTTCGGCCGCGCTCGCGCAAAGGAAAATCTCCAGCGTCGAGCTGACCCGACTCTTTCTCGAGCGCGTTGAAAAGCTGAACGGCTCGCTCAACGCC
>DATHHZ010000047.1:0-12994 GCA_035316965.1 Burkholderiales bacterium
TGCCCGCGACGGGCAGCCCTCGCTCGAAAAGGCCTGCCGCCCCCAGCCCGCCCGTCGGTTCGACGATGATTTTCATGCGCTCCCACAAGTAGAGCATCGCCCGAACGAGCTCGGCATCGGTCACTGTCACCATGTCGTGCACGTAGCGCAATACAAGCGGGAAGGTCAGCCGGCCGAGCGAGTGGGTGCGAGCGCCGTCGGCGATGGTGTCCGGGTTGTAGCAGCTCTGCAGCGTCTTCGTTTTGAACGAACGCGTCGCATCGTCTCCCGCTTCGGGCTCCACGCCGATCACCTTGCAGCCGGGCGAGAGATGAGACGCCGCCACCGCGCAACCCGAGATCAGCCCGCCGCCGCTGCAAGGCACGAACAGGTAATCGAGCGGCCCCGCGTCCTCGATCAGCTCTTTCGCCGCCGTGCCCTGCCCCGCGATCACATGGGGATGATCGAAAGGCGGGATCACGGGAAGCTCGCGCTCGCGCGCGACCCTCTCGGCCACCTCCTCGCGCACTTCCTTGTGCTTGTCATAGAGCACGATTTCGGCGCCGTAGCCGCGCGTCGCCTCGAGCTTGACGGCGGGAGCATCGGCCGGCATCACGATGGTGACGCGGATGCCGAGGAGCTTTCCCGCGAGAGCTACGGCCTGCGCGTGGTTACCTGAGGAGTAGGCAAGTACGCCTCGTTTGCCCTCATCGGGGGCCAGTCGCGACATCGCGTTGTAGGCGCCGCGAAACTTGAACGCTCCCATGCGCTGGAGGTTCTCGCACTTGAAAAACACCTCTGCGCCGGTGCGCTCGTCGACGGTGCGCGAAGTCATCACGGGTGTGCGGTGCGCGTGGCTCGCGAGCCGCTCCGCGGCGGAGGCGATGTCGGCGTAGCTTACGGCGAGAGCAGTCTTGTCGGGGGCGTTCATCCGAATGCGACGATTCAGCCCCGGATTTTACGCCGAGACCAAGTCTGGCGAGCGTCGGGCCTCAGCCAGCGCCCGAGCAGCTTTCGCCGCGCGCCGGCCGACTCGGTCAGCACGCAGGTATCGGCGTCCACGCGCTTGAGCTGCGCCTCGAAGCTCATCAGCTCGTCGCGGCGAAAGGCGTGTATCCCGACGCGCTCTCCCGCGCGGCGCCTGGCCAGGGCCGCGTCCAGTCCCGTCTGTCCGGGTCGCAGCCCGTCCACCGCGACGACCAGATCGCCGGCGGCGATGCCCGCCTCCTGCGCCGCGCCGCCTTCGAGCACGTGGGTGACGGCGGTGTCATCGCCTTGCGCTCGCGCGCGAATGCCGAGCATCGCGAGCCCCGCAGCGTTTTTCGAGCCGGCCGGCTTGCCGCCCTTGTCCTGAGCCGACTCTGCCGCACGCAGTTCCATTTCCACCCCATGCGTCGCGAGCAGCGCCTTCAGCGGCAATTCGCGCGCCGAGCGCAGCCAATCGTCGAAACAGCGTTCCAGCTTGAGACCGGTGGCCTCCCCGGCGAGGCGTTCAATGCCGTCCTCCTCGACACCGACTCCGGTGAGCCCGTGGCGCCGCCACAGCGCGCGCATGACGTCATCGAGGGATTTCCTCCCCCGGGTTTTGTCGCGGATGAGCAGGTCAAGGCACAGCGCGACGAGGCTTCCCTTGTCGTAGTAGCTGACGATCGCGTTCGGCGAGTTTTCATCCTGGCGATAGTATTTGATCCAAGCGTCGAAGCTCGACTCGGCGAGGCTTTGCTTCGCGCGGCCCGGAGTGCGCAGATGCGTCGTGATCGAGCGGCCGAGCAGCTCGAGATAGTCCTTTTTTCCGATCAGCCCGCAGCGGACAAGAGCAAGATCGTCGTAGTAGGACGTAATGCCCTCGAACGCCCAGAGGAGCGTGGTGTAATTCTCGCGATCGAGATCGTAAGGGACGAACGCCGCGGGCTTGATGCGCTTCACGTTCCAGGTGTGAAAATATTCGTGGCTGACGAGACCGAGGAAAGTGCGGTACCGCTCGGTCACCTCGGTTTCGCCCTCGCGCGGCAAATCGTCGCGCGAGCACAACAGCGCAGTGGAGGCGCGATGTTCGAGTCCTCCGTAGCCTTCGCCGACCGCAGTCACGAGAAATACGTAACGCTTCATCGGCGCAGGCTCGCCGAAGAAGCGTATGTGATGCCCGCACAATCGCTTGAGGTCGCGCCGCAGCCTGCGGGTGTCGGCCGCGTGGCGGCCGGTGATCACGATGTCGTGGGACACGCTACCGGCACGGAAGCTTGCGAGCGTGAACTCGCCCATCTCCACGGGGTGATCGATGAGCTCGTCGTAGTCCGATGCGACATAGGCACCGAAGCCGTAGGGTTTCGCGCCTTTTCTCGACATCGCGGTGGCAACGCGCCAATTCCTGTAACGCGCGCCTGCGGGCCGAACGATCTCGAGCTCGCAGGGCGCGCCTTCCTGCCCGAGCACACGCAGGAACACGCAAGCGCCGTTGAAAAGCGCGTGCCGGGTATCGAGGTACGCGCCGCGCACCGAAAGGTCCCAGGCGTACACGTCGAAGCTCACGGTCAAGGACCCCTCGACGGGCTGCGCGCGCCACGTGTGCTTGTCGAGTTTCTCGAGGGCGACCGGCCGGCTGCGGCTCGCCGCGCGGATGGAAACGACGTGACGCGCGAAATCCCGGATCATGTAGCTGCCGGGGACCCACGCCGGCAAGGCGAACTGCTGTCCCGAAGGATCGGGATCGTCGACCGTACAGGTGACGCGATAGAGGTGCGCTTCCGGTCGCACCGGAACGATCGTGTAGTGGATTGGGGTCATATTCTCATCCCCGGCCGTGCGTGCTGCGTTCTTCGCGCACCGGGTCCTGGAGCACGGTGTCGGTTTCTTCGGCCCGGGCCTGCTGTTGCAGCCAGCTGGAAAATTCGGCGACCCCCGGACGGGCAGGCGATCCTCGCGGCAGGACCATGAAGAACGCGCGGGAGTCCGACGGCGAGCGCATGTAGCGCTCGCCGAACGGCAGGATCAGCTTCCCCAGCTTCACCCACTTGGCGACGAACCGGCTCCGCCCGAGCGCGATGCCTTGGCCCTCGATCGCGGCGTGAATAAGCTGATCGTAGTGGGAGAAGCGCAGCGCGCCCGCGGGCTTCACGCCGTGTGTCTGCGTCAGCTCGAACCACACGTCCCAGCTGAGCCACGGGTAACGCCGCTCGGCATCGTCGTAATGCAGTAACACCTGGCCGGAAAGGTCCTGGGGCGACGCTAGCGTCCTGCCGGCGAGCACCGAGCGTGAACATACCGGAAAGACCAGCTCCCCGAACAGGCGCACAGCGCCCGGGCCCGCGGCCTTGGGCGTGCAGTAGCGGATCGCCAGATCGATGCCTTCGCGCTCGAGATCCTGGATCTCGTTCGTCGCGGCAAGGCGCATGTCGATTCCGGGATGAGCACGCCGGAAGTCGTTGAGCCGCGGGACGAGCCAAAGCGCCGCAAAGGATACCGTGGTCGTGACCGTGAGCATTCCGGCCGCACGCGCTCCGAGCCTGCCCGCGACGTCGCGCAGCAGACGCAGCACCTCGCCCGAAGTCTTGTAGAGCGTCTGACCCTCCTCCGTAAGGCGCAAGTCGCGGTGGTGCCGGCGAAACAATGCGACGCCAAGCTGCTCCTCCAGGGTCTTGACCTGGCGGCTCACAGCCGACTGGGTGACGAAGAGCTCCGCCGCGGCCTTGGTGAAGCTCAGGTTGCGCGCCGCTGCCTCGAAACCCTTCAACAGGTCGAGCGAAGGCAGGCCGCGCCTCTGTTTAAGCATTCCTTTTTCTCATGCAAAACATTCCCAAAGATCGTTTGATACTGTCCTGCCTTGGAAGAATAATATCACTGGGGAATCAAGCGCAGGCCGCCCTGCCAACCCAGCGCAGAGAAGCATGCGGAAAGCGCATTATGAAAGGAAGGGCCATGAACATCAAGCTTGTGGAGCAGGACCGAGCAGCGATGTACGGGATCGCCCTGGGCGTCCTGCTTTTCGCCCTCTGGCGTGGAATCGTTCGGCTTTTTGCGGCAGGGATTTCGACCCGCGCCGCCTGCGCGGCTGGCGTGGATCGCTGTGATAGCGATAGGAGATGCCCATGAACATTCGGTTCGATCGCGCCCAGCTCCACCTCGAAGCTCGTGAGCTCATCCGTCTATATGACCCCAAGGGGGCGCGGGTCGAGTGCGTCCGGGGAGCGCTCTGGATAACCCAACACAGGGATCACGAGGATTACTTCCTCGCGGCGAATGATGCACTCACCCTCGAGCGCCCGGGCCTGGCACTGATTCACGCGCAAGAGCGGAGCGAGGTCGTTCTGTCGGAACCGGCGCCGTCCCCACGCCTGCGCCGAGGAATCGGACGCGCGTTCGTCGCGGCGTTGCGCGCGGTCGGCAGAGGGTTCGCGCGGCAATTCGGGCCTGAATCCATAGACAGGCACCGCCGCCCCGGCTGGTACCACGGGCTTTGATCTCGAGGCTACGTGCGCTAGCGCTCGAGGTCCGAAGGCTTGTCGATGTCGTGCACGGCCCCGGGGTCATCGACCTCGAACAACTTCACCCATTCGGGGTGCTCCTTGATGAATTGGCGCGCGCCATCGTCTCCGTGCAGCGAAGACAGCTCGTCGAGAAACCGCCGGGCGAAACCCACCGGATGCCCACGTTCGCCGCGATACACCGGAGCCGCGATCGCCGCGCCCTCCGAGATGGCCTGGGCAACGGTGCGAACCGTTTCGGGCCGCAGGAACGGCATGTCGGCAAGCGCGATCACCCAGCCATCGGCCTCTGAAGCGGCGCGTACGCCTGCCGCAAGGCTGGTGCCCATGCCCTCCGCCGCGTTCTTGCAAACGATGGTGTTGCATCCGGCATCGCGCAGGATCCTCGCGAGCTTTTGCGCGCGTGGCCTGACGACCGCGATCGATTCGGGTAGCGCATCGAGCAGGTGTTTTGCGGCGGCGAGCGCGATCGGCGTTCCGGCTTCGGGCGCGCCCGCGGGCAAAGTCTGAAGCAGCTTGTTCGAGCCGAAGCGCTTCGAATAGCCCGCTGCCAGAAGAATGCCGCGGATCGTTGCGGCCATGAACTCCCCCTCGAAGGAGAGGGAGAATAACTAGTTTTGCGGAACTTCGCAGCCCGCAGAGACGTTGATCTTCGGCGGCTCGACCGTTTCCGGGATCTTCACGCCGCGCCTGACCGCCGTCATCTCGGCGAGGATGGCTACCGCGATCTCCGGCGGAGTCTTCGAGCCGATCTTCAGACCCACCGGCCCGCGCAGGCGCTCGATCTCTGAAGCGGCCAGATCGAAATCGGCTAGGCGCTTCCTGCGCGCGTCGTTGTTCTTCTGCGAACCGAGCGCGCCGACGTAGAACGCCGGCGATTTGAGCGCTTCCAGCAGGGCCGCGTCGTCGAGCTTGGGATCATGAGTGACGGCGACCACCGCGCTGTGCGCGTCGAGGTTCATCGCAACCACCACATCGTCAGGATAACCGCGGTTGATGGGGACTTCCTTGAGGTCCCAGCCGTCGGCGTACTCGCCGCGCGGGTCGCACACGGTGACATGGTAATCGAGCGCCTGCGCCATCTGCGCGAGATAGCGGCTCACCTGCGCCGCGCCGATGAGGAGCAGCCGCCAGCGCGGCCCATGCACCGTCTTCAGTACCTTGCCGTCGAACTCGAGCAGGTCCGACCATTTGCCCGGCTCGATGCGCACCTTGCCCGTGTCCATGTCGAGAAAGCGAGCCGAAAGCTCGTGGCGCTCGATGACGGAAAGCAGATCCTTGAGCTTCGATTCCGCAGTGACAGGCTCGAGCACGATCTGCAGCGTACCGCCGCAGGGAAGCCCGAAGCGCGTCGCCTGCTCCTGCGTGACGCCGTAGGTCGTGACCTCCGGCTTTTCCGCCGCGATCGCCTTCGTCCGGACCTTGTCGATAAGGTCGTCCTCGACGCAGCCGCCGGAAACCGAGCCCATGACCTGGCCGTCGTCGCGAATGACGAGCATCGCTCCGACCGGCCGCGGAGCGGAGCCCCAGGTATGAACGACCGTGCCCAAGGTGGCACGGTGGCCCGATTCGCTCCATTTCAAGGCGCTGCGCACCACTTCCAGATCGACGCTGTCCACGGAAATTCCCTGCTCAGAAAATATTATTGAATCCTAACAAACCCTTGAACGCGATAGCGTAGACCTCTCTTAAAGTCGGGTCAAGCCGCTTCGCATTCAAGCATGTGGTTGATTGCCGCGCGGGCATGGTCTAGCATTTCCTCCGACATCCATCGCGTCAAATCCCTCGACAAGAATTGCTGTCATGGAGGTTTTTTCGTCGAAGGAATTCCACATTTCATTTGAACGCTGCCCGAGAAAAAGTTCAACTTTCACCGAAGGAGTCGAATCATGACCGTAAAGGTCTCGTTGACCGTCAACGGCAAGCCGGCGAGCGCGGAAGTCGAAGAACGCACCCTGCTCGTCAACTTTATCCGCGATACGCTTCGCTTGACAGGTACCCACGTCGGCTGCGACACCGCCCAGTGCGGCGCGTGCACCATCCACATGAACGGCCGCGCCGTGAAGTCCTGCAACATGCTGGCGATGCAGGCCGAAGGGGCCGACCTCGTCACGATCGAAGGCATCGCCAAGGCGGACGGCACGCTGCACCCGATGCAGGAGGCCTTCCGCCAGCACCACGGCCTGCAATGAGGCTTCTGCACTCCCGGAATGGTCATGAGCGCGATCGATCTGGTGAAGAACTTCCCCGACCCCAGCGAGGAACTGATCCGCGAGCAGCTCGACGGCAATTTGTGCCGCTGCACCGGCTATCACAATATCGTCAAGGCGATCAAAGCCGCCTCGCAGACCATGAGGAGCTAGAGCATGGCGACCCCCTATATCGGCGCTTCGATCAAGCGCAAAGAGGACTACCGTTTTCTCACGGGTGCGGGCAACTACACCGACGATGTCGCGCTGCCGAGGCAGACCCATGCGTATTTCGTACGCTCGCCCCACGCCCACGCCAAGATCAAATCGATCAGGAAGGACAAGGCGCTCAAGGCGCCCGGGGTCCTCGCCATCTTCACCGGCGACGATCTTGCCGCGGCAAAAGTCAACGGCCTGCCTTGCGGCTGGCTCATCACCGACGTCAACGGCCAGCCGATGAAGGAGCCGCCCCACCCCTGCCTCGCGCAGGGAAAGGTGCGCTACGTCGGCGACCACGTCGCCATCGTCATCGCGGAGTCCTACCAGCAGGCTCGGGACGCCGCGGAGCTGATCAAAGTGGAGTACGACGAGCTGCCAGCAGTGGTGCGTGCAGGCGACGCGCGCAAAAAAGGGGCGCCGGTCGTGCACGACATCGCGCCGGACAACACCTGTTACGTCTGGGGCCTCGGCGACAAGGCGGCGGTGGACAAGGCCTTCTCCGGCGCTGCGCACGTCACCACGCTGGAGTTCCTCAACAACCGGCTCATTCCCAACGCCATCGAGCCGCGCGCGGCGAACGCGACCTATTCGCGCGCCGACGAAAGCTACACGCTCTACGTCGCGAGCCAGAACCCGCACGTCGAGCGTCTGCTCATGACCGCTTTCGTGCTAGGGCTGCCCGAGCACAAGGTGCGAGTGGTCGCGCCTGACGTCGGCGGCGGCTTCGGCTCGAAGATCTATCTCTACGCCGAGGACGTGGTGTGCACCTGGGCGTCGAAACAGATCAACCGCCCGGTGAAGTGGACCGCGGATCGCAGCGAATCCTTCGTCTCGGATGCCCACGGCCGCGATCACGTGACCAGGGCGGAACTTGCGCTAGACACGGAGGGAAGGTTCCTCGCCATGCGCGTGACGACCACGGCGAACATGGGCGCGTACCTGTCCACGTTCGCGTCGTGCATTCCGACCATTCTCTACGCGACGCTGCTCGCCGGGCAGTACACGACGCCGGTGATCTACGCCGAGGTCACGGCGGTATTCACCAACACCGCGCCGGTGGACGCCTATCGCGGCGCGGGGCGGCCCGAAGCGACTTACGTCGTCGAACGGCTGGTCGAGACCGCTGCGCGAGAAATGAAGATGAACCCTGCCGAGATCCGCCGGCGCAATTTCATCAAGACCTTCCCGTATCAGACTCCGGTCGCGCTCCTGTACGACACCGGCAACTATGAAGCGACTCTCGCCGAAGCGCTGAGAGTCGCCGACGTCGCCGGGTTCCAGGGACGAAAGGCCGATGCGGCGAGACGCGGCAAGCTGCGCGGCCTGGGCTATTGCTGCTACATCGAGGCCTGCGGAATCGCGCCTTCGAACGTCGCCGGAGCGCTCGGCGCGCGCGCGGGCCTCTTCGAAGCGGGAGAAGTCCGCGTACATCCGACCGGCAAGGTAACGGTGTTCACCGGTTCGCACTCCCACGGCCAGGGACACGAAACGACTTTTGGGCAGGTGGTGGCCGATCGCCTCGGCATTCCGATGGAGGACATCGACATCGTCCACGGCGACACCGGAAAGATCCTCTTCGGCATGGGTACCTACGGCTCGCGCTCGATCGCCGTGGGCGGCACCGCCATCGTAAAGGCCGTGGACAAGATCGTCGCCAAAGGCAAGAAAATCGCGGCTCACCTCATGGAGGCCGCGGAAGCCGACATTGAATTCAAGGACGGCGCATTTGTCGTAAGAGGCACCGACAAGAAAAAAGCGTTTGCCGAAGTGTCTCTCGCAGCTTACGTGCCGCACAACTATCCTCTCGACAAGCTGGAGCCCGGCCTGAACGAGAACGCTTTCTACGATCCGGCCAACTTCACTTTCCCGGCCGGCAGCCACATCTGCGAAGTCGAGGTGGATCCCGATACCGGCACGGTGAAGATCGTGAATTTCACCGCGGTGGACGACTTCGGCAAGATCATCAATCCGATGATCGTCGCGGGACAGGTGCACGGCGGATTGACCCAAGGCATCGGCCAGGCGCTGACCGAGGGCTGCCACTACGACAAGGACTCCGGCCAGCTCATCACCGGTTCGTATCTCGACTACTGCATTCCGCGCGCGGACGACGTTCCGACATTCAAGGTGGGCACGAAGGAAACGCCCTGCACGCACAATCCGCTCGGGGTGAAAGGCTGCGGCGAGGCGGGCGCGATCGGCGCCCCGGCCGCGGTGATGAACGCGCTCACCGACGCGCTCGGCGTTCGCGACATCGAGATGCCGGCGACGCCGCAAAGGATCTGGCGGGCGTGCCAGCAAACCAAGATGAAGAAGGCTGCCTAGGAGACGTGCATGTATTCATTCAACTATCAGAAAGTAAAAACGGTCGCCGACGCAGCCAAGGCGATCGCAAAGGACAGCGACGCCAAGCTGCTCGCCGGCGGCCAGAGCCTGATCGCGGCGATGAAGCTGCGCCTGGCGCATCCGTCCGAGGTCATCGACCTCGGCGCGATCAAGGAGCTTTCCGGCATCAAGGCGGACAGCAAGGCGGTCGCCGTCGGCGCGATGACGCGTCACGCCGAGGTCGCCTCCTCGGCCGCGGTGAAGAAGGCGATTCCTGCGCTCGCGAGCCTCGCCGCAGGCATCGGCGACCGAATGGTCCGCAACATGGGCACGATCGGCGGCTCGCTCGCCAATAACGATCCCGCGGCGGATTATCCGGCAGCGGTGCTGGCCTTAAGCGCGACCGTCGTCACCAACAAGCGCAAGATCGCGGCGGACGAATTCTTCAAAGGCATGTACGAGACCGCCCTGCAGAAAGGCGAAATCATAACCTCGGTGAGCTTCCCGGTACCCAAGCGGGCGGCCTACATGAAGTTCAAGAACCCGGCTTCACGCTACGCCATCGTCGGTGTGTTCGTCGCCGACTTCGGCACGGGCGTGCGCGTCGCGGTGACGGGCGCTGGTCCCAGCGTATTCCGCGTGGCGGCGATGGAAAAAGCGCTCGCAGCGAAGTTCGCCCCCGAGTCGGTGGCGAACATCGCGGTGCCGGAGAAAGGCCTCAACTCGGATCTGCACGCAAAGGCCGACTATCGGGCGCACCTTATCACCGTGATGGCCAAGCGCGCGGTCGAGGCCGCGATGAAATAGAACATCCGGGAGTCCCCGGTTCCCGGGGCCAGCATGCCGTCCTTGCGGCGGCGTGAACGGTCGGGGATCAAATCTCCCGGACCTGATCTCGAGGGCAAATCGCCTCGAGGGGATCCCGACCGGCCCTCCCCCAAAACCCTTGGGGGAGGGTTTTTTATATCTGTAGCGATACGAGGGGATACAATCCCAACATCGAACCTGGCGCAGTCCGAGTTGTCCATTAAAGTAGCATGTACAAACCTTTCTTCCTGCAGCGTCTGCTCCGTTCCGCCCCGCCGCGCCCGGGGGTGCCGTCGCGCGCCGCCGTGCGCAGCGCCCGCCGCGTGGCGTCGATTTGGCACGAGCTCCTGTCCCAGCGCGGCGAAGTGTCGGGTGCCTTCATCGCGCGCGAGGCCCTCGCCGCGTATCAATCGCTGGACGAGCGGGCGTTGGATGTTTTTTTCAGCTTCCTCGTCAAGGAATTTTCCCTCGACCCCGAGGCAGTCGGCCGGTCCGCCGACGCTTACCGCAGGGAACCGTCCCCGGGAAATCTCCTGGGTCTGCAGCACGCGGTGGAATCGCCCCGTCAAGAGCTCTTTCGGCGCCTCAACATGGCGCCCGGCGGAATCGGCGTGCTGCTGGAGATGCGGCGCCGGCTGCTGCGCGGCTTGGTCGAGCATCCGCATTGGACCGGCATCGAGACCGACCTCGCCCACCTGTTCCGCTCCTGGTTCAACCGCGGATTCCTGGTCCTGCAGCGCATCGATTGGCGCACTTCCGCCCTGGTGCTGGAAAAGCTGATCCAGTACGAAGCCGTGCACGAGATCCAGGGCTGGCACGACCTGCGCCGCCGGCTTCAGGCCGACCGTCGCTGTTACGCGTTTTTCCATCCGACGCTCCCCGACGAGCCGGTGATCTTCATCGAGGTGGCGCTCACCCGCGGCATGAGCCCCAAGGTGCAGCCGCTGCTCGCCCTCGACTCCCCGGTGGTCGACCCCGCTTCGGCCGATTGCGCGATCTTTTATTCGATCACGAATCCCCAGGAAGGCCTGCGCGGCATCTCGTTCGGCAATCTCCTCATCAAGCAGGTCGCCGAGGACCTCGGCCGCGAGTTCCCGCGCCTGAAGACCTTCGCTACGCTCTCGCCGATCCCGGGATTCCGCAAATGGCTTGCCGCCGGAACGGGACTGCGGGAAGGCGATCCCAGGCACGCGGAGCTCGCTGCCCTGCTCGCCAAGCTCGACGTCCAGGACTGGTTCAAGGACAAGGCGCGCGCCGCGGAAATCCTAAAACAGCTCGGCCGTCTGTGCGCCTACTATCTTCTCTACGCCAAGCAGGACGACGAGCCGCTGGACGCGGTGGCCCGGTTCCACCTCGGCAACGGCGCGCGCCTGGAGCGCCTCAACTGGCTCGGCGACACCTCGGCCACGGGCATGCGCCGCTCGGCGGGGCTCATGGTGAACTACGTTTACCGTCTCGACGACCTGGAACACAACCACGAAGCCTACGCCAGGGAACACCGCATCATCGCCTCGCGCCGCTTCGGCGTATTGGCGAGGGATTCTCTGCTCACAAGCGGCGGCGCTCCCAGGCACGCAGTCACCGCCTAGACCCTTGGTGCTCCCCTGAATCAGCTTTCCCTCCCGGGGAAAGGTTTTTTGCCGGCCAGGCTGGCATAATTCGCGGATGAGCACGCTACCGAAGTCGATCGACGACACCCTCGCCCTGCTCGCGCGTGCCGACTATGTCGCAGAGCGCAGCCTTGCGACGACGGTTTTCCTCGCCCTCAAGATGAGCCGGCCCCTGTTTCTCGAAGGCGAGGCCGGCGTCGGCAAGACCGAGATCGCGAAGGTTCTCGCGGGGGGCCTCGGCCGCACTCTGGTGCGCCTCCAGTGCTACGAAGGTCTCGACATCGCCTCCGCCGTATACGAGTGGAACTATTCGCGCCAGATGATCGAGATAAGGCTGGCCGAAACGGAGGGTGCGTCGCGCGACGCGGTCGCGAAGGACATCTTCTCCGAGCGCTTCCTCATCAAGCGGCCTCTGATGCAAGCGCTCGAAGGCGAGAAAGGCGCTGCGCCCGTGTTGCTGATCGATGAATTGGACCGCACCGACGAGCCGTTCGAGGCGTATCTTCTGGAAGTGCTGTCGGACTTCCAGATCACGATCCCGGAGATCGGCACGGTGAGAGCCAAGGAGCCGCCGATCGTCGTGCTCACTTCCAACCGCACGCGCGAGATCCACGATGCCATCAAACGCCGCTGTTTCTATCACTGGGTGGACTATCCAGACGCCGTGCGGGAGCTCGAAATCCTCAAGCGAAAGGCCCCGGAGGCGTCCGAAAACCTTTCGCGCGAGGTCGTGGCCTTCGTGCAGCGCCTGCGCAAGATGGACTTGTTCAAGCTGCCTGGCGTCGCCGAAACGATCGACTGGTCGAAGGCGCTGGTTGCGCTCGACAAGATGACGCTCGACCCCCAGACCGTCAACGACACCCTCGGCACCCTGCTCAAGTACCAGGACGACATCGTTCGCGTGCGCGGCAGCGATGCCGAGCGCCTGCTCGCGGAGGTCAGGGCGGAGCTCGCCGCCGCCTAGATCGCTGCGGTGGGAAAAAAAGCGGGCACCCCCTCGCTCGAGGCGGTTGATCTTCACTGCGTGCGCGGCGAGCGCAAGCTCTTCGGCGCGCTGAACTTCACGTTGCGCGGCGGCGAGCTGCTCCGGATCGGAGGAGCCAACGGTTCCGGCAAGACGAGCCTGCTGCGCATCGCATGCGGCCTGCTCGAGCCGACCAGCGGCGAGGTGCGTTGGGGCGGTGAAAATATCCGGCGGCTGCAGGAGGAATTCTGGCGGCGGCTCGTCTACGTCGGACACGCCAATGCGATCAAGGATGACCTGACCGCCGCCGAGAATCTGCACGTGGCGTGCACGCTCGCCGGTGTTCCTGGGCAGCCTGCGCAGATCGGCGAGGCGCTCCGCCGGCTCGGCCTTGCCGGATGCGAGAACCTGCCCGCGCGT
>DATHHZ010000048.1:0-2800 GCA_035316965.1 Burkholderiales bacterium
CTGCGCCACGACCAGGTCCCGTCGACCTTCGACGGCTTTTATCCGCTCGTCCATCCGGAGGACCGCGAGCGTACGGCGAGGATCGCGAACGAGGCGCTGCGCAGCGGCACCGAGTATGAAAACCAGTTCCGCATCGTGCGCCCGGACGGTGTCGTCCGCACGGTGCACAATCAGGCGCGCGTGGACCGCGACGAATCGGGCAGGCCGGTGCGGGTCATCGGCGTCTGCCAGGACATCACCGAGAGGAAGCTCGCCGAAGAGCAGGTACGCGCGAGCCAGGAGCGCTTCCGCATGATGGTGGAGAACGTCCGCGATTACGCCATCTACATTCTGGACATGAACGGCTACGTCACCAGCTGGAATCTCGGGGCGGAGCGCATCGAGGGATATCGCGCCGAGGAGATCATCGGCAGGCATTACTCCTGTTTTTTCCCGCCCGATCACGTCGCGCGGGGCGATCCCGGGATGCAGCTCCAGTTCGCCTCGGTCGAGGGACGATACGAAAGCGAGGGTTGGCGCGTGCGCAAGAACGGGTCGCAGTTCTGGGCCCACGTCATCGTCACGCCCCTGCTCGACGAGACCGGAAAATCGCGCGGCTTCTCCGAGATCACTCATGACATCACCGAGCGCAAACGCGCCGAGGAAGATCTCCACAACTACGCCGACCGCCTGAAAGTCACCTCCCGGCGCCTGGTCGAGGTCCAGGAGGCGGAACGCAGGCTCCTTGCAGGAGAATTGCACGACCGGGTCGGGCAGAACCTCACCGCGCTGGGGATAAACCTGAGCATCATCGCAGGCGGCCTGCCCGCGGGATCGAAGCCCGAGCTCGCCGGGCGGCTCGAGGAATGCAGCTCGCTCCTCGAAGGCACGGTCGACGCAATGCGAAACGTCATGGCCGAACTGCGGCCCCACGCGCTGGACGACTACGGGCTTCCGGCCGCTCTGCGCTCGCTCGCCACGGGCTTCTCGCGCAGAACGGGCATTAAAGTCGCTTTCGAGGGGGACGCTCCGGGGGCCGATCTGCCCAAGCCGGTGGACCTCGCCATGTTCCGGATCGCCCAGGAGGCGCTCAACAACGTCGCCAAGCACTCGAACGCGAAACGCGTAGAGATCGCGATCCGACGCGCCAACGGCTTGGCGACGCTGTCGGTCCGCGACAATGGCATCGGCTTCGATCCGAAGCGAGTCGAGGGATCCAACCGGGAGGCCGGCTGGGGGCTGCTGATCATGCGGGAGCGGGCCGAGGCCGTCGGGGCCCAATTCTCGCTGAAGGCCGGCCTCCGCACGGGTGTGCAGGTGCTCGTGGAGTACCACGTCTCGAGCGGAGGTGTGACATGACGGTTACGGTACTGCTTGCCGACGATCACGCGGTCGTCCGTGACGGTCTTAGGGCCCTGCTCGAAACGGGCGACCTGCAGGTGGTTGCGGTCGCGGGTAACGGCCGCGAGGCGGTCGCCGAGGCTCTGCGCCTGCGCCCGGACATCGTCATCATGGACATCGCCATGCCGGAGCTCGACGGCGTGGAGGCGACGCGACGCATCGTCGAGAAATGTCCGGAGACGCGCGTGCTGATCCTCTCCATGTATCTGAGCGCGGAGCACATCTACCGCGCCTTGCAGGCGGGCGCGCAGGGCTACGTCCTGAAGGAATCCGCGGGCGAAGAAGTGGTGGAGGCGATCCGGGCGCTTCGGGCGGGCAAGCGCTACCTGAGCCATCGCATCACCGAGACGGTGATCGACGACTACCTTCGCGAAGGCGCGAACGTCAGCCCGCTCGACAGTCTCTCCCTGCGCGAGAGGGACGTGCTGCAGCTGGTCGTCGAGGGGCGCACCAACGCCGCGATCGCGCAGGCGCTGTCGCTTTCGCCCAAGACCGTGGAAACCTACCGCGCGCGCATCATGAAAAAGCTCAAGGTCCGCGATACCGTCGAGCTCGTGAAGTTCTCGATGAGGCACGGACTAATCAGCTGATTCGTCTTATTTATCGGGTTTTCCTGACATGATGTGTCCGGTTTACCCTATGGACGCAGCCCAGCCATCTGCTTAGGCTCGAATCATCGAAGCAGCAATACGGGTCGGGAGGGATGGTCCGCACTGAAATTTCAAGCACTTGCTCGACGCTGGCACGCTGGCGGCGTGCGCTCGTCTTCAATGTCCTCTTTCTCGCCTCGGCGGCCGTCGGCGCGCAAACCATGCGCGTCGCGGACATCGCGGATCTGAGCATCGAAGAGCTGGGCAACATCCAGATCACCTCGGTGTCGCGGCACGCCGAGCGCCTCTCCGACGCTCCTGCAGCTATTTTCGTGATCACGGGCGAGGACATCCGCCGCTCGGGCGCGACCCGCCTTCCCGAGGCGCTGAGGCTCGCGCCCAACCTCGAGGTCGCGCGCTCGAGCGCGAGCTCCTATGCCATCAGCGCGCGCGGCTTCAACAACACCATCGCCAACAAGCTGCTGGTCCTCATCGACGGCCGCACCGTCTATACGCCGCTTTTCTCCGGCGTTTTCTGGGATGCCCAGGACGTGATGCTCGAGGACGTCGAGCGCATCGAGGTGATCAGCGGTCCGGGGGCGGCGCTGTGGGGCGCGAACGCCGTCAACGGCGTGATCAACGTGATCACGCGGCGATCCTCGGATACCCAGGGCGGGTCCGCGTATGCGCGAAGCGGCAACCTCGAGCGCGGCTACGGCGCGCGCTTCGGCGGCACGCTCGGGGCGGACGGATCGTATCGCGTCTACGGCAGGTCTTTCGACATCTTCAACACCTCCAATGCCGCCGGCGCGACCGCGAGCGACGGCTGG
>DATHHZ010000049.1:0-3671 GCA_035316965.1 Burkholderiales bacterium
CCAGCGCTGAAGCGCGCGCTCCGGCGCTTGGGTCCGGCCGGCATCTTGGCCTATAGTTGGGGCATGAGTTTTTTCCAGCAACCGCAGGTGCGGCCCCCCGCAGTCGCCAGGCTGTTCTATCCGGGGGATCCCCGCTCGCTCGCCGACGAAGTCGCCGCTTACCTCGACCAGACCGAGGAAGCGCCTATCGCGCCCGGATTTCCCAAGGCGGTGATCGTCCCGCACGCCGGTTACATCTATTCCGGGCCGGTCGCCGCGAGCGCCTACGATCTGCTGCGTCCGGCGCGCGGCATCGTCAAGCGCGTCGTGATCCTCGGTCCCTGTCACCGGGTTCCCGTGCTGGGCCTCGCGCTGCCACGGGCGAAAGCATTCGATACGCCCCTCGGCCGGATCCCAGTCGACTGCGAGGCGATAGCCTCGATCCGCGTGCTGCCCCAGGTCGTTGAATCGGCGGCGACGCATGCCGAAGAGCACGCGCTGGAAGTGCAGCTGCCGTTCCTGCAGCGGGTCCTAGGCGAATTCTCGCTCGTCCCGCTGGTAGTGGGCGACGCGGCCCCGGAGAAAGTCGCCGATGTGCTGGAGCGCATCTGGGGCGGAATCGAAACGCTGATCGTGATCAGCTCGGATCTCTCGCACTACCATTCGTACGAGAGCGCGCGCAGAATCGACGGCGCCACCGTGCGGGCGATCCTCGGCTTCGACCCCGGAATCTCCCACGAGCAGGCCTGTGGGGCGACGCCGGTGGCCGGCATGCTGATCGCGGCCAAGCGCAAGGGGCTCGCGCCGAAGCTGCTCGACTGCCGCAACTCCGGCGACACCGCCGGCGACAAGAGCCGGGTCGTCGGCTACGCCTCTTTTGCGCTCGCATCCGAAAGCCCGCGCTACGGGGCGGAGCACGGAAGAAAGCTGCTGCAAATCGCGCGTCAATCGATCTCTGCCGCGCTAGGCGCGGGTGGCGAGCCCGGCGCGCCGGTCGCCGAGGAGTCCTGGCTCTGTGAATCGCGCGCGAGCTTCGTCACCCTGATGCAGGGTGATGAGCTGCGCGGCTGCGTAGGCGCGCTCGAAGCGCAGCGGCCGCTCGCCCAAGACGTCGCCGAGAACGCCCGCGCCGCGGCGTTCGAGGACACGCGCTTCAAGCAGCTCACGCCCGACGAGTTCGCGCGCACCGACATCGAAGTATCGCTCTTGTCGACGCCCAAACGACTCCTGTTCGAACACCACGCCGAGCTGATTGCGCGGCTGCGCCCCGGCGTGGACGGCATCATTCTCGAACAAGGCGAGGAAGGCAAGCGCGCGACCTTCCTGCCGCAGGTCTGGGGGGGGTTGCCCGATCCGGAGCAGTTCATCGCGCACCTCAAGCGAAAGGCCGGGATTGCGCCGGACACCGACCTCCGGAGCTGCCGCGTGAAGCGTTACACCGTGCTCAAGTGGCGCGAAGCGGAGTTTCGTCAATGAGCGCCGTGTCCGAAAAGCCCTACATCGGCCGCTGGTGGCACACGCTGGAAGACGGCAGGCTGCAGTGCGACCTGTGTCCGCGCGACTGCCGGCTGCACGAAGGCCAGCGCGGCGCGTGTTTCGTGCGCATGCGCGAGCACGACAAGATGGTGCTGACCACGTACGGACGCTCCTCGGGTTTTTGCATCGACCCGGTGGAAAAAAAACCGCTCAACCATTTCTATCCCGGTTCGAGCATCCTGTCCTTCGGCACCGCGGGCTGCAATCTCGCCTGCAAGTTCTGCCAGAACTGGGACATTTCCAAGTCGCGCGACGTGGACACGCTGGCCGATGCGGCAAGCCCGGAGCAGCTCGCACGAGCGGCGCTCGACTACGGCTGCCGCAGCGTCGCGTTCACCTACAACGACCCGGTGATCTTCGCCGAGTACGCGATGGACGTTGCCGACGCGTGCCGCGAGGTCGGCGTCAAGGCGGTGGCCGTGACCGCCGGCTACATGCACGACGAGCCGCGGCGCGAGTTCTACGCCAAGATGGACGCGGCCAACGTCGACCTGAAGGCCTTCACCGAGGAGTTCTATTTCCGCACTTGCAGTGCGCACCTGAAGGACGTGCTCGATACGCTCGTCTACCTCGAGCACGAAACCGAAGTCTGGTTCGAGATCACCACGCTGCTCATCCCCGGGAGGAACGACGGCGATGAGGAGATCGACGCCGAGTGCCGCTGGATCGCCAAAGAACTCGGACTCGACGTGCCGCTGCACTTTACGGCTTTCCATCCCGACTACAAGATGACCGATATTCCCCCTACGCCGGCTGCGACGCTGACGCGCGCGCGCAAGATCGCGCTGGGGCACGGTCTGCGCTATGTGTATACGGGCAACGTCCACGACCCCGAGGGCGGGTCGACCTACTGCCCGGGCTGCGGCAGCGCGGTGATCGCTCGCGACTGGTACAGCATCCTCGACTATCGGGTCACCGGGGACGGCAGGTGCAAGCAGTGCGGAGGGACGATCGCCGGGCGCTTCGAAGCGTTCAAGAAGGCTTTCGGGGCGCGTCGGATTCCGGTCCGCTTGAGCGCCCGAATGGCCTAGGGTCCCGCGGCACCGACGCCCGTCCTGGGCGCGTAAACCCTTGATTCGGCTAAGGGGGTTGCTTTTCCTCAGAAACTGTATAAAACTACAGGTCAACCGCTGTCTTTGGCCGCGCGTTCAAGCGGCGAAGCACCCCTCGATCGCTGACGTGAGAGGGGCGACAAGGGGCAGATTTCTTGTTTCGGTTGCGCCGCCCGGATGGGGCGGCGCCGGCGTCCGCTGCAACGTTTAATATGAGGGATAATCCGATGGTCAACGAAGGGAAGGTCATGGAAGAAGGCAAGGCCAAGGCGCTGCAGGCGGCTCTGGCCCAGATCGAAAAACAGTTCGGCAAGGGCTCCATCATGAAGATGGATTCCCAGGCCCTGCAGGACATCCAGGTGGTCTCGACTGGCTCGCTGGGCCTGGACATCGCGCTCGGGGTGGGCGGATTGCCACGCGGCCGCGTGGTCGAGATCTATGGGCCGGAGTCCTCGGGAAAGACCACCCTCACGCTTTCGGTGATCGCCCAGGCGCAGAAGATGGGCGGCACCGCGGCCTTCATCGACGCCGAGAACGCGCTCGATCCGCAATACGCAGCCAAGTTGGGCGTCAAGATCGAGGAGCTGCTGATTTCCCAGCCCGACACCGGCGAGCAGGCCCTGGAGATCGCCGACATGCTGGTACGTTCGGGATCGGTTGACGTGATCGTGATCGATTCGGTCGCGGCGCTCACGCCGAAGGCCGAGATCGAGGGCGAGATGGGCGAGCCGCAGATGGGTCTGCAGGCGCGGCTGATGAGCCAGGCGCTGAGGAAGCTCACCTCCAACATCAAGCGCACCAACACGCTCGTCATCTTCATCAACCAGATCCGCATGAAGATCGGCGTGATGTTCGGCAACCCGGAGACCACGACGGGCGGCAATGCGCTGAAGTTCTACGCCTCGGTGCGTCTCGACATCCGCCGCACCGGCCAGATCAAGGACCGCGATGATATCGTCGGCAACACCACGCGGGTGAAGGTGGTTAAGAACAAGGTCGCGCCGCCGTTCCGCGAGGCGCTGTTCGATATTCTCTACGGCGAAGGGGTGTCCCTCGAAGGCGAGATCCTGGAGCTCGGCGTCAGCTGCGGCGTGGTCGACAAGT
>DATHHZ010000050.1:0-6847 GCA_035316965.1 Burkholderiales bacterium
CGTGAAGAACCTCAAGTAAGGGTTAGCGGCGATGCCCGCGCCCATCGCCGCGCGGAAGACTTCGACCCCACCGTAGCGGCATTCGAAGCGCTGAATGACGTTGCGCGGCGTCTGGCGGCCCAGCGAATCGTAGCGAAACCCGGTTTCCATCGGGTGCTGGATGAGGATCCGCACCTCGATGATCTCGCCCCGACGGGCTTCCCCCTGAACCTGGATTCGCGTCGTCATCGCGCTCAGCCTCCGTCCAGGCAGGCGGATTCGTTGACCGCGATGTCCGCGGCGTCGAACCAAAAGCTGCCGTCGGAGAGCTGGGCGACCGCCGTCACGCGCTGGGTGCCGTTCAGGCGGACGCGCGACTCGATCTCGGCGCGACCCATGTGCGGACCGAGAAAGAAGGTCGCCATGAGGGGAACCGGATTTTTCTCCGAAACGAGATCAATGCGGCGCACGTGATCTGCGTTGCTCATGGGGCTGTCGACGCGCACAGTCATCGGCACCGAATGCCCATTGTCGGCAACCGTCGGCAGCTCGAGCAGCACGCGACCCCGGCGCATCTCCGCGCCCTTGAGGATCGATTGCAGCGCACCTTGTGGAGTGTTGATCGTTCGCGCATCGATCCCCGGCACCGGATTCACGACCGGCTGCGCGAGCGCCCGCCGCGGCAGCGCAAGCGCTGCAACGAGCGCCGCGAGCGAGCGCCGGCGCATGCCGTGCTCGGTCAACCGCGCCATGTGCGCACGCGGGTTGAGGGAATCCGCGACGCGCCTAACCCAGCAGGGGCAGCTTGCGAATGCGCTTGCCGGTGGCCGCGAAGATCGCGTTCGCCACGGCGGGAGCGATCGGCGGCGTACCCGGTTCGCCGATTCCACCGGGGGCTTCCTTGCTCGGCACGATGTGCACTTCGACTTTCGGCATTTCGCTCATGCGCAGCATCCGGTAGTCGTGGAAGTTCGACTGCTCGACGCGGCCGTCCTTGAACGTGATTTTGCCGTAGAGGGCCGCGGTGAGGCCGTATGCGATCGCGCTCTCGATCTGGCGCCTGACGATATCGGGGTTTACCGTCATGCCGCAGTCCACCGCGGCGACCACGCGGTGCACCTTCGGCGTGCCGTCCGGGCCCACCGAGACCTCCGCGACCTGCGCGCACCAGCTGCCGAAGGAAAACACTACGGCGATGCCGCGGTGAACGCCGGCGGGCAGCGGCTTACCCCAGGCCGCTTTTTCCGCGGCGAGCTCGAGCGCGCCTCGGCAGCGCGGCTGCTTGCCGAGGAGGGAGCGCCGGAACTCGTACGGATCCTTGCCCGCCGCGTGCGCGAGCTCGTCGATGAAGCTTTCCAGAAAGAAACTGTTCTGCGAGTGTCCGACCGAGCGCCAGAACCAGACCTGGAGGCCGCCCGGCTCCTGGCGCGAATACTCGATATGCAGGTTGGGAATGTCGTAAGGACAGTCGCGAATGCCCTCGACGCCGAATTCGTCCACCCCGTCGGGCGGCAGCTTCATGAAGTGCGACCCTTCCATGATCGAGGGCGAAGCGACGCTTGCGGTGAAGAGCGTCGCGCGTCCGCTCTCGTCCACGCCGCCCGTCATCCGGGTCACCGAGGCCGGGCGGTAGAAGTAGCCGCGCGTATCGTCCTCGCGGCTGTAGACGAGCTTCACCGGCTTGCCGGCGATCTTCGAGAGCACCGTCGCGCCAATGATCGGATCGGGCGCGAAGCGGCGGCCGAATCCGCCGCCGAGGTACATAGTGTTGACCTTCACCTTGCCGGGGACGACGCCTGCGACCTGGGCGAGGATGCCCTGCGCCGGACCCTGGGACTGCGTGCCGGCCCAGATCTCGACTTCCCCTTCGCGCACCCAGGCGGTGCAATTGAGTGGCTCCATGCACGAATGCGAGAGATACGGCGCCTCGTATTCGGCCTCGATTTTTTTCGCAGGCGTCGCGGCCTTGGCGTCGCCTTCGTTGCGGCCTACCGCGCCGCCCGCGGCAGCGCCGGCGGAGAGGGTTTTCGAGATGCCTTCGGATGATAGCGAAGCGTTCGCCCCATGGTCCCACTGGATCTCGAGGGCGTCGCGGCCCAGCTTCGCCGCCCAGTAGCCGTCGGCGAGCACTGCCACGCCGCTTGGAATCTGCAGCACCTGGCGCACGCCAGGAACGGCCTTCGCCTTCGCGTCATTGACGGAGGCGACTTTGCCGCCCGGCACGGGCGGATAAGCGATCACCGCGGTGAGCATGCCGGGGAGATAGACGTCCATCCCGAACTTGGCCTTGCCGGTCGATTTGGCGGCGCTGTCCAGGCGCCTGGTTCCGCTCTTGCCGAGCAGCGTGAACTGGCTCGGGTCCTTGAGCTTGACCTCCGCAGGGGGTTTTAGTTGCGCCGCTTTTTCGGCGAGCTGGCCATAGGAAAGCTTCCTGCCGCTCTTGTGGATCACCACGCCCCGCTCGGTGCGGCAGTCGGCGGCGTCGGCTTTCCAGGTTTCGGCTGCGGCGGCGATCAGCATCGCTCGCGCCGTGGCGCCCGCCTTGCGCATCGGCTCCCAGTGCCCACGCACCGAGGTCGATCCGCCGGTCGCCTGCATGCCGAAGATCGGATTGGCGAACGCCTGATCGACGCCCGCTTGCTCGACCCGCACCCGCGACCAGTCGGCATCCAGTTCCTCGGCAACCAGCATCGGGATCGCGGTGTGCACGCCCTGGCCCATCTCGGAGAGGCCGCACACGACGGTGATATCGTTGTTCGGCGCAATGCGCAGATAGGCGCTCATCCGAGCTTCCTTCCCGGCGCCTTGAGCGAGCCGGGTCGCGCCCGGCAAGGTGAATCCGATGATCAGGCCTCCGCCGGCCATCGCGGAAGTCTTGAGAAACTCGCGGCGCGAGATATTCATTTGTTTGGCGCCCATGATCATGCTCCCTTCACGTTCGCGGCCGCATCCTTGATAGCGGCGCGAATCTGGTTGTAGGTCCCGCAGCGGCAGACGTTGCCGCTCATCGCTTCGTCGATGTCGGCGTCGGTCGGCGCGCGGTTCTTTGCGAGAAGGGCGCTCGCGCTCATAATCTGGCCCGACTGGCAGTAGCCGCACTGCGGCACGTCGTGCCGGATCCAGGCCGCCTGCACCGCCTTGCCGGCGGGCGTGGCGCCGATCGCCTCGACGGTGGTTATTTTCTTACCCGCTGCCGCGGATACCGGCGTCGAGCAGGAGCGCACGGGCTGCCCATCGAGGTGCACCGTGCAGGCACCGCACAGGGCGATGCCGCAGCCGAATTTGGTGCCGGTGAGGTGGAGCGAGTCGCGCAGCACCCACAAGAGAGGCGTGTCGGGAGCGGCGTCGACCTTGCGGGTCTTGCCGTTGACAACGAGGGAAACCATGAGAACTTCTCCTGAATAGGACGACGGGATCGATTTGCCGGAGAATCTTATTCTGGCGGGCTCTGGAAGTCCACCGGGCCGTTTGCGACCTGCGTGCTTCGAAGGCCACAGGGCGCGAACCGCGGGTTGCGGTCAGGAACCCTTTGCCAAGAGGCGCAACTCTGGGCGAGAATGCGCAGCCGGCGTGCGAGGCCGGGGCTGCACCGCCCTGGGGAAAGATGCGGCATCACTATAACAACAACACCCTCCCGGCCGCGACGCCGTCAGCCTACAGCCAGCGGAGGAGTTCCAAATGAAATTCCTGCTCTCCGTTTCGCGCCTCATCGATGCGCTGAACGAGCGCATCGGCCGGACCGTGTATTGGCTCGTGCTCGTCATGGTGCTGGTAAGCGCCGGCAATGCCATGTCCCGCTATGCGCTTTCCATCGCCTCGAACGCGTGGCTCGAGCTGCAGTGGTATCTGTTCGCCGCGGTCTTTCTGCTTTGCTCCGGATACACGCTGCGGCACAACGAGCATATCCGGATCGACGTGATCGCCGGCAACCTGTCCCGCCGCGCTCAGATGTGGATCGACATCTTCGGCACGCTCTTCTTCCTGCTGCCGATGGCAGCCTTTATCACGTGGCTCTCCTGGCCGATATTCATGAACGCCTGGAACAGCAACGAGATTTCCGGCAGCGCGGGCGGCCTGATACGCTGGCCGGCGCGGTTACTGGTTCCGGTCGGCTTCTTCCTGCTCTCGCTGCAGGGCCTCTCCGAGCTGATCAAGCGCATCGCCTTCCTGAAGGGTCTGATTCCGGACCCCCTGGAAAAGCACGAGGTCCCGCTGGAACTGGCCATCGCGCGCGACGAAGCGGCCAAATGACGCAGTTTCTCATCGCCTACATGGCGCCGCTGATGTTCGCGGCGCTCGTGGTGTTCCTGTTGTTCGGCTACCCGGTTTCGTTCGCCCTGGCGGCGATCGGCCTGTCGTTCGGCTTTCTCGGCATCGAGCTGGGCCTGCTCACACCAGCGCTGTTCGGAGCGCTCCCCGAGCGGATTTTCGGCATCATGTCGAACGACACGCTGCTCGCGGTGCCGTTCTTCACCTTCATGGGGCTGATCCTCGAGAGGAGCGGCATGGCCGAGGATCTGCTCAACACCATCGGACAGCTCTTCGGCCCGATCCGGGGGGGACTAGCCTACGCCGTGATTTTCGTCGGCGCGCTGCTTGCCGCGACCACCGGCGTGGTGGCGGCCTCGGTGATCTCGATGGGCCTCATTTCGCTGCCGATCATGCTTCGCTACAGCTACGACCGGCGCCTGGCGAGCGGCATCATCGCCGCTTCCGGGACGCTGGCGCAGATCATTCCGCCATCGCTGGTCCTCATCGTGCTAGCGGACCAACTCGGGAAATCCGTCGGCGACATGTATGCTGGAGCGATCTTTCCCGGGCTCGTTCTCACCGCCCTGTACGCGATCTATGTCTTCGGAGTCACGCTGATCTATCCGAAGGCCGCGCCGGCGCTGCCGCCGGAAGCGCGCACGCTTCGCGGCGCCAAATTGCTCGCGCGCGTGTTGCTGGTGCTGATTCCGCCGCTCGCTCTGATCTTCCTCGTTCTCGGCACCATCTTCCTCGGCGTGGCGACGCCGACGGAAGGCGGCGCCATGGGCGCCACCGGCGCGCTGGTGCTGGCAATGATCAACCGGCGCCTGACATGGTCGCTGCTTCGGCAGGCGATGAATTCGACGGCGAAGCTCACCTCGTTCGTGGTGTTCATCCTGGTCGGCTCGACGGTGTTCAGCCTGACCTTCCGCGGCGTGAACGGCGATCTCTGGGTCGAGCACCTGCTCACGGGGCTCCCGGGCGGCGTAATCGGCTTCCTGATCGTGGTGAACGTCCTGGTTTTCCTCCTCGCCTTTTTCCTCGATTTCTTCGAGCTGGCGTTCATCATCGTGCCCCTGCTCGGGCCGGTCGCAGACAAGCTCGGTATCGACCTGATCTGGTTTGGCGTGCTGCTCGGCGTCAACATGCAGACTTCCTTCATGCACCCGCCGTTCGGTTTCGCGCTGTTCTACCTCCGCAGCGTCGCACCCGGCAGGGAGTACCTCGACAAGCTGACCGGCAAGCTGACGCCTCCGGTTACCACGGGCCAGATCTATTGGGGCGCGGTACCCTTCGTGGTGATCCAGGTGATCATGGTCGCTATCGTCATCGGCTTCCCCGGGTTGGTCACCGGGAACCTGGTGAAGAGCAGCGGCGATCCATCCAAGGTCCAGAGCTTCGTTCCCTCGGACAGCGAAGATACTCGAGACCAGACGCCGCCAGACTTCGGTTCACCGGACGGCACGAAGTCCGATGCGGAGCGGAAATCAGGCGAAAGCGCAAGGGAGAAACGCGAAGCCGACGACCTCGAGAATCTCTTCAAGAAATAACCGGCAGCGCGCCCTAAGAAACAAACCCCGCCGAAGCGGGGTTTTGCGTTTCTGCTGTCTATGCTCGCCGGAAACTAGGACTTCCCGGCACCAAGCTTAGAGGCAAACGAATAGTTGTCGTAGGTCGATTCGGCGACGCGGAACCACAGGAACTGCTCGTCGCGGAATTTCTTCCACTGCGGATAAACGGTCGCCCAGTGCTTGCTCTTCGCCTTGAGCTCGTCGTAGAGCTCGTAGGACGCCTTCTCGGCCGCTTCCATCACCGATCTGGGGAACGGCCGCAGGTTGGTGCCGCTCGCGATCAGCCGGCGCAGTGCCTGCGGGTTCTGCTCGTCGTATTTAGCCGGCATCCATGAGTTGACCTCGCCGCAGGCCGCGGTGAGCGCCGCCTGGTAGGGCTTGGGCAGCTCGTTCCACTTCTTTTCGTTGACGAGCGTCATCAGCATCGGGCCGCCCTCCCAGAAGCCGGGATAGTAGTAGTACTTGGCGACCTTGTTGAAGCCGAGCTTCTCGTCGTCGTAGGGTCCGACCCATTCGGCCGCATCGATCGTGCCCTTTTCGAGCGCCGGGTAGATGTCCGGAGCGCCGATCAATTGCGGCACGACGCCCAGCTTCGCGAGCACCAGACCCGCCATGCCCCCGATCCTCATCTTCATGCCCTTCAGGTCGGCGACCGATTTGATCTCCTTGCGGAACCAGCCGCCCATCTGGCAGCCCGTGTTTCCGGAGAGAACCGCGATGCAGCCGTATTCTTTGAACAGCGGCGCCATCGCCTCGGAACCTCCTCCGAAATACCACCAGGCGTTCTGCTGCCGGGTGTTCATGCCGAAGCACACCGCGGTGCCCAGAGCGAACGTCGGATCCTTGCCGAAATAGTAATAGGTCGCGGTGTGGCCGAGCTCGACTGTGCCGGCCTGCACCGCGTCGAGCACCTGCAGCGCGGGCACTATCTCGCCCGCGGCGAAAGCGCGGATCTGGAACTTGCCGTCTGTAATCTCGCCGACGCGTTTCGCAACGAGCTCGGCGCCGCCGAACAGCGTATCCAGGCTCTTCGGCCAGCTTGCCGC
>DATHHZ010000051.1:0-4978 GCA_035316965.1 Burkholderiales bacterium
CAGAGCCGACGGCGCCACCGCGAGCGACGGCTGGAGCAAGGGGCAGGTCGGCTTTCGCACCGACTGGGGGACCGTCGCGAACGGATTCACGCTGCAGGGCGACGCTTACCGGGGCTCGCTCGACCAGGCGGTCGGCGACGATACGAGCATCTCCGGAAACAACCTGCTCGGCCGCTGGAACCGCGATCTCGCCGACTGGGGGCACCTGCAGGTTCAATCCTATTTCGAGCACACCGAGCGCGATATCCCGGGAACGTTCGCGGAGCGCCTGAACATTTTCGATGTCGAGTTCCAGCACGGCCTGCGGGCGATCGGAGCGCACACGCTGACCTGGGGCGGCGGCTACCGGTACGGAGACGATCGCGTCACCAACGGCGCCTTTCTGGGTTTTCTGCCCGCCAATCGCGGCCTGCGCTGGAGCAACGTGTTTGCGCAGGACGAGATCGCATTGAAAGAAAACCTGCGGCTCACGCTCGGCACCAAGTTCGCGAACAACTACTACACCGGCACCGAGCCCCTGCCGTCGGCGAAGCTCGCCTGGAAGCCCGACCCGCAGCGCCTGGTCTGGGGCGCGGTGTCGCGTGCCGTGCGCGCGCCCTCGCGCATCGACCGCGATCTTTTCGTGAATGCCGGTCCCACGCAGATCGCGGGCGGTCCGGATTTCGTGTCCGAGGTGGTGAAGGTCTTCGAGCTCGGTTATCGGGACCAGCCTTCGCCTCAGGCAACGTATTCGATTTCCATGTTCCATAACATCTACGACAAGCTGCGCAGCGTTGAACCCGTTTCCGCAACCACTTCCATTCTCGGCAACAAGATGGAAGGCACGGCCAACGGACTCGAAGCCTGGGGCACCTACCAGGCGGCAAGGAACTGGCGCCTGAGCGCAGGAGCGTTCTTCCTGCGGCAGCGCTTGCACCCGAAGCCGGACAGCGGAGATCCCAACGTGAGCGCCGCGGGCAACGACCCGGCCCACCAATGGCTGCTGCGCTCGTCGTTCGATCTGCCCGCCAGCACGGAACTCGACATCGGACTCCGGCGCGTCGGCGCGCTGCCCAATCCGACTGTTCCGGCCTATTCCGCATTGGACATGCGCATCGCATGGCGGCTGCGGCGCGAGCTCGAGCTTTCGGTCGTCGGGCAGAACCTGCTTGATTCCGGCCACGTGGAATTCGGAAACCCGGCCACCGCCAGCGAAATGGCGCGCGGCGCGTATCTGAAGCTGAAATGGAACTACTGAGCAGAAGATCGGGCTGGACATTCGCCGAGCTCGATTGGCGGCCGATGACGCGATTGCTGCGCGCCTGCGCTCTTTCGATCGGGGTCGCAGCGGGGATCGCGGGCCCGCGTCCGGCACAGGCGGACACGCAGGCGGACGAGTATCGCGTCAAGGCGGCGTTCCTCTACAAGTTCGGCAGCTACATCGAGTGGCCGAGCGGGAGCTTCGCGCGCGCGGACAGCCCGGTGGCGATCGGCGTGATGGGCGCCGATGCGCTGGCCGACGAGCTGGTGCAGATCGTCGCCGGCCGCAACGTCAACGGCCGGCCGGTGCGCGTGCGCAAGCTCCGGCCGGGCGACCCGATCGGCGGCCTGCACGTCCTTTTCGTCGGCCGGGCCGACGGCGGCCGCCTGGCCGAAATCCTGGCTGCAGCCAAGGGCCAGGCCTTGCTCACGGTCACCGAGTCGGAAGGAGGGCTCGAGCTCGGCAGCATGATCAATTTCGTGGTGGTCGAGGACAAGGTGCGTTTCGACATTGCGCCTCCCCCCTCCGAATCGAGCAACCTGAAAATCAGCGCGCGCCTGCTCGGAGTCGCGCGCAAAGTCGTGTCGAAATCGTCGTGAAGCTGCCCTCTCTGCGCTCGTTGCGGCAAAAGCTGCTCGGGATGATGCTCGTCACCACGCTGGTGGCCTTGATCGTCGCTCTGGCCGCAATAATCGGTTATGACTTGAGCGCCTACCACCGGATCCTGGTTTCGGACATGACCACCCAGGCGGAGCTGCTCGGGCGCACGATCGCGCCGGCGCTGGCATTCGACGACGTCAAAGTGGCGAAGGAAAATCTAGGCCTGCTCCGGTTCCGGCCGCTCGTGAACTCCGCCGCCATCTACAACGCGCGCGGGGCGCTCTTCGCGACCTATGCGCGAAAGGACGACCCGCGCGCATTTCCTAAGCTGCCCGAGCCCGACAGCGCCCGCGTCGACGAGAGGGACCTGGTTCTGTTCAAGCGCATCGTGAGCGACGGAGAAATCCTCGGGACGGTGTACTTGCGCGCCGACTACGAGCTTTTCGACCGCGTCTACGATTACCTCGGGATCGCGGCCGTCGTTCTGATCGCCGCGATGCTGGTCGCGCTGCTCATGTCCTCATGGATGCAGAACATCGTGACGCGGCCGATCCTCGCGATCGCCCAGGTCGCCCGCGAGGTGGTCGAGCAGCGCGACTATTCGCGCCGCGCCGCGAAGATGAGCGCCGACGAGGTGGGAACGCTGGTCGACTCGTTCAACGACATGCTGACGGAGATCGATCGGCGCACCCGGGAGCTGGAGGCGTCGAATGCGAAGCTCGCGCAGGAGGCCGAGGAGCGCAGCCGCGCCGAGCGGGAGGTCCTGCGCCTCAACGCGGAGCTCGAGAACAGGGTGCGCGAACGCACCGCGCAGCTGGAGACGGCCAACCGGGAGCTCGAGTCCTTCTCCTATTCGGTGTCCCACGACCTGCGCGCGCCGTTGCGCGCGATCGACGGGTTCGGCCAGGCGCTGGTCGACGATTTCCCGGAGCACCTTCCGGGCGAAGCAAAGCGCTACCTGTCGCGGATACGCACTTCGACGCAGCACATGGCCCAGCTGATCGAGGATCTGCTCAAGCTCGCCCGCGTGTCGCGCGGGCCGCTCAAGCGCCGGACGGTGGACCTGGGCCAGGTCGCGCAACAGGTGGCGGGTGAGCTGCAGCAACGCGAGCCCGGCCGCGCGGTGGAAGTCTCGGTCTGGGACGGGATGAACGCCGAGGGCGACCCGCATCTGCTGCGTGCCGCCCTCGATAACCTCATCGGAAACGCGTGGAAGTTCACCTCGAAGTCGGCGAAACCCCGCATCGAAATCGGCGCCCTGAAGGATCGCGGGCGCACGACATTTTTCGTCCGCGACAACGGGGCGGGCTTCGACATGGCCTACGCCGACAAGCTTTTCGGAGCGTTTCAGCGCCTGCATTCCGCAACCGAGTACGCCGGCACCGGCATCGGGCTTGCGACCGTGCAGCGCATCGTGCACCGGCACGGCGGGCGCATCTGGGCCGAAGGGGAAGTCGGCAAGGGAGCCGTGTTTTTCTTCACGCTGGCGATCGCCGGGGAGGAGGCTGCCGCTGCCGAGCCGGTCGAGGAAAAGGCCCATGGATAAGACTCCGATCCAGGTGCTGTTCGTCGACGACTCCGAAGTCGACGTCGAGCTCGCGCTGCGCTCGCTCGAGCAGGGCGGGTTCGAGGTCTCGTGGGAGCGCGTCGACCTCGAAAAAGATCTGAGACGGGTCCTGGGCTCGTCGAAACCGCAGGCGATTCTTTCCGATTTCTCGATGCCGCGCTTCGGCGGGATCGACGCGCTGCGCCTGGTGAAAGAAATTGCCCCGGGCATTCCGTTCATCTTCCTGTCGGGCACGATCGGCGAGGAGCGGGCGATCGAGGCGATCCGCCTCGGCGCGACCGACTACGTCCTGAAGAGCAACATGCGGCGGCTCAGCACGGTCGTGAAACGCGCCCTGTCCGAGGTGGGCGAACGCGAGCGCGTCCGCGTCGCGGAGGAGGAGCGCGCGCGCCCGGTGCAGATCCTCGAGGCGACCAGCGACTACGTCTACATGACCGACCCCGCGGGAACGATCACCTATCTGAACGCCGCCGGGCGCAAATTGATCGGCGCGCCGGAATCGGAAGGCGTGGGCAAGTCGCTGGGCGAGATCTATCCGGCGTGGGCGCGCGAGCTGATCGAGCGCGAAGGAACGCCGGCCGCTTCGCGCGCAGGCGTGTGGACCGGCGAAACGGCGATCCTCGGCGCCGGGGGGACGGAGATCCCGGTCTCGCAGGTGATCATCGCCCACCGGGGACCCGACGGGGAGATACGCTTCTTCTCGACGATCGCGCGCGACATACGGGAGCGAAAAGCCTACGAAGCGCGCCTGCAGTATCTGGCGAACTACGATCCGCTGACCGGCCTGCCGAACCGCGACCTGCTCGGCGATCGCACCTTGCAGGCGGTTGCGCACGCCCGGCGCGCGAGCCGGCCGGCGGCGCTGCTGGTCCTGAATCTGGATCGCTTCAAGCTGGTCAACGAGAGCTACAGCCACGGGGCGGGCGATACGCTGCTGCGCATGGTCGCCGATCGCCTGAAGAGCGCCGTGCGCGAAGGCGATACCGTGGCACGGCTCGGTGGAGACGCCTTTGCGGTGCTCGCGACCTATCTCGCGCGCCCGGACAACGTTGTCTCGGTGGCGCGCAAGATCCGCGAGGCGATGCGCTCGCCTTTCTGGCTCGAGGGACGCGACCTCCACGTCACGCTGAGCATCGGGGCGAGCGTTTATCCGCGCGACGGCGAAGAGTTCGTCATGCTGCTGCGCAACGCCGACGCCGCGATGCACCGCGTCAAGGCCGACGGCCGCAACGGCTTCCAGTTCTACGCCGCTGCCATGACCCAGCAGGCCACCGACCGGGTCGAATTGGAGAACGAGTTGCGGCTCGCGCTGGAGAAGAACCAATTGGAAATTCACTACCAGCCCCAGGTCGTGCTCGCCGACGGGCGCATCGTGGGGGTCGAAGCCCTGATGCGCTGGAACCACCCCCAGCGCGGATGGATCCCCCCCGGGCAGTTCATCCCCATCGCGGAGGACTCCGACCTGATCCATCCGCTCGGGGAATTCGCGCTCGCTGAGAGCTGCCGGCAGATCCGCGTCTGGGGCGAGGCCGGGCTCGCCGAGCTGCGACTCGCAGTCAACGTCTCGGCGC
>DATHHZ010000052.1:0-2972 GCA_035316965.1 Burkholderiales bacterium
AGGAGGTTTTCCTCGGCCTGCTTGCGGGCCATGAACTGGCCGATCTGGCTGCCGATCACGCGCACCATCTGCAGCAGCGACGGATCGGGATTGCGGATCTCGCGGCTGAAGAATTCCAGTACCGCGAGGGTGACGTTGCCCGCCAGGACCGGAAAGGCGAACGCTCCGTGGAGCCCCGCCTTGGCGGCGAGCTGCGCTCGCTGGAAGCCTTCGTCGCAGCTCACGTCCGGTATCCAATGCGGCGTGCCGCTCATCCATACTTGCCTCACCAGGCCTCGATGGGTCGGCTGGAACGTCATCTCGCGCACTTCGCTGATGAAGTCCGCGAACGCCTTCTCTGGAATGCTCCAGGCCTCGACGCAGGCTATGGCCTTTTTCCGCTCGTCCATGCTCCAGCGCGCCCCGCAGTCCCAGTTGAGCGTCTCGCAGATGGTCTGGACGATTTTCGGGATGGCCTCGGCGAGCGTTTCCGATTCGGCGAGCACGCGCGTCACGGCGTGCTCCATCCTCTCGCGCTGCTCGGCGCGCTTGCGCTCGGAGATGTCGCGCGAGACGACGACCACTTTCGACACCTTGCCGGCCACGTCCCGGATGACGCGGCCTTCCGATTCGATGTAGCGGATGCCGCCGTCCTTGAGCACGAAGCGGAATTCGGTGCGTTGCCCCACGCCCGTTTCGACCGTCTCGCGGAAGATCGCCTTGACGCGCTCGCGGTCTTCGGGGTGAATCTCCCTGAAGGAATCCGTGTCCGGCTGAATCTCGCCGTCCTTGAAGACGGTCCGGTAGGACGGACTGTTGTAGATGCGCCGGCCCTCGGTGTCGACCATGGCGACCAGATCGCCGACGTTCTCGGCGATGAGGCGAAAGCGCTCTTCGCTCTCGCGCAGCTTTTCCTCGGCGCGGCGGTGTTCGGTCACGTCACGGAAGCTCCAGACCCTGCCGATCGTCTGCCCCTCGACGAGCTGGGGCCTGGAATAGCGTTCGAAGATGCGGCCGTCCTTGAACTCGATGGTGTCGAAACTCTCCTGGCCGGGATACGAATAGAGCGCATTCACCTTGTCGCGGAACTGCTCGGGGTCTTTCAGCTGATCGAGGACGAAATTGAGCGCGTCCTCGTCCTTCCCGGAGGCGAGGATCTGCGGCGGGAGGCGCCACATCTCCGCGAACTGCTGGTTGTAGGTGCTGATCTTGCCGAGGTTGTCGACGACCAGAACGCCGTCGGCCGTGGACTCGAGCGTCGCACGGAGGAGCGAGAGCGATTTCCGGTGGTCGACCTCGGCGAGCCCGAGGCTCCTGCTCTTTTTCATTGCCCTCCCTTTTTCCTTTTTCTATCGCCGGGTTTGGGATTGTATCCGGATTTGGTGCCCGGGCAAGTACTTCTCGAAGCGAAGCGTTACAATTGTCCCTGCGCTGCGGTCGATTCGAACACCGCGCACCGATCCGGAACGAAAACATGAAGCTGCGCAGCATCGAACTCGAAGTGCCCGATCGCGAATCGGCGGTCCGGTTTTTCCGCGACACCTGGGGCCTTCTGGAGACCGGCGAGCGAAACGGGATAGCCTATCTTCGGGGAACGGAAGACGTCCCGTACGTGGTCTCGGTTGCGCAGGCAAGCGAGCCCGCCGTGGCCGCAATCACTTTTTCCGGGTCGAAGCCCGAGCTCGCGAGAATCCGCAGGCGCGCAGCGGCAGCGGGGGCGCCGCTCGGTCCCTCGCGCGACTTCGACGAGCCCGGAGGCGGAACAGGATATTTCGTCCAAGGCCCCGAGGGCCACGTGTTCCGGTTCGTCACCGAAGGAAAACGCGTGAAAAGGCTGCGACCGGACCGCGACAGGCCGCTGCAGGTGACGCACGTCGTCCTCAATGCGCAGGACCGGGCAGCCTGCACGCGCTTCGCTGTGGATGTGCTCGGCTTTCGCCTCTCCGATCGCACCGGGTTCATGAATTTCGTGCGCTGCGACCGCGTCCACCACGCGGTCGCTTACGCGCAGTCGGACAATTCCCTGCTCAATCACATCGCATTCGAAATGACCGACATCGATGCGGTCATGCGCGGCATCGGAAGGATGAAGGACGCGGGGATAGCGACCTTTTGGGGTCCGGGGCGTCACGGGCCCGGCAACAACGTCTTCGCGTATTTCGTTGCGCCGTTCGGCGCCGCGGTGGAGTACACCTCCGAGGTCCAGCGCGTCGGCAACTCGTACAAGGCGGGAAAGCCCGAAGACTGGAAATGGCCTCCCAACCGGAACGATCACTGGGGCGTTTCGGCGCGAAACGCCGGCGCGATATCACAGGCCGAGCGGAAATTCCCGTTCCGGCCGCTCGCCGCCTGAAGCTCTTCTGCCTCTGAGGGCATGGCGCAGCAGACAAGGCGCGTGGTCACCGGCCACGACGCGAACGGAAAAGCGATCGTCCTGATCGACGGCGCCGCGCCGAACGCGAAGCTGAGAAAGGCGACCGGCCTCGTTTCGACGCTCCTGTGGGTGACGGAGGAGTCGCCCGCCGAACTATCGGGCAGCGCAGACAAGGGCGCTCGGGAAATCGGAGTCGCGCCTCCGCCGCGAGGCTCGATCTTCCGCGTCGTCGACTTTCCGCCGTCAGTGGATTTCGGCGCCGTCGACAACGCGGCCATGCTCCGCGAGATGGGAATCGGAGCCGGCCAAGGCGACGCGCGCCACGCCACCATGCACCGCACGAAGAGCATCGACTACGCCGTCGTGATCTCTGGCGAGATCGACATGCTGCTCGACGATTCCGAAGTGCACCTGAAAGCGGGCGACGTGCTGGTGCAGCGGGGAACGAACCACGCCTGGGTGAACCGCGCGAAGGAAAACTGCCGCATCGCTTTCGTGTTGATCGATGCGAAGGAGCCGGCGGAGGTTCGCGCCGCGCGATGAGGCGGCCGGCAACACGTTGAGGGTCATCAGCGACGTAATCTGGTCCGAGGTCCCGTCCAGCGTCCGGTTCTTCCCG
>DATHHZ010000053.1:0-5548 GCA_035316965.1 Burkholderiales bacterium
TCGCCGTTTGCGTCGGGACGCGCTATCGCGGCGCCTGGGGAGCGTTCGCCGCATTCGCCGGATTGATGACCGCGCCGTTCTTCATCATTCTCGCGTTGGGCGCGCTCCACACCCAGTACGGCCATCTTCCTGCGGTTTCGGCGTCGTTCCGCGGGATTTCCGCAGCGGCGGCGGGTCTGGTCGTTGCCATGGGCCTCAAGATGGCAACGAGCCGGCGGCTGCGCTCGGCAATGGCATTGTTCGCCCTGATCACTTTCATCGGCATCGCGCTCATGCGCCTGCCCCTCGTCGTCTTCCTGCTTGGCGCCGCACCTTTGAGCGTCGCCGCGGCGCTCTGGAGGGCGAAGTGAGCGAAGAAGCTCTGGCGCAGCTTGCGATGGATTTCTCCGTTCTCTCGCTGATCGCGGTCGGCGGCGCGATCACCGTGCTTCCCGAGATGCATCGCAGCGTCGTGGAGGTACACGGATGGATGAGCGGCGCGCAGTTCGCCGAGCTCTTCGCGCTCGCCCAGGCAGCGCCCGGGCCGAATATTCTCGTGGTCAGCCTCATCGGCTGGAAGGTGGCGGGCTCGGCCGGTGCGGTGGTGGCGACTGCGGCCGTTTGCGGGCCTTCGTGCGTGCTCACTTTCGCGGTCTCGAGAATCTGGCAGCGCTTTCGGGGCGCACGCTGGCGCGCGTCCGTGGAGGACGGCCTTGTTCCTGTGACCGTCGGCCTGATGCTCGCCGGCGGATACCTCATCACGCTCTCCGCCGACCATTCGTGGCCCGCCTTCGCGATCACGGGCGTCACAGCGGCCGTCGTTCTGACGACGAGGATCCATCCCCTTTGGCTGTTTGGCGCGGCCGGGCTGATCGGCCTCGCCGGCTGGGTTTAGTCCGCATTCGCCCGTGAGCGCCGCGCCCCAACTCACTCTGAAGCCCGGACGCGAGCGCTCGCTCCTGCGGCGCCACCCGTGGATCTTCTCCGGCGCGATCGCCGAGGTCCGCGGAGCGCCGCACAGCGGCGATACCGTGGATGTCCGAGCCGACGACGGCCGCTTCCTCGCCTGGGCGGCGTACAGCCCTGCCTCGCAGATCCGGGCCCGCGTCTGGAGCTTCGAAGAGACGGAAATCCCCGGCCCGGACCTGTTCGGAAAGAGAATCGAAGCCGCGTTCGCGCTTCGGCGCGCAGCAATTCCACCGGAAACGACCAATGCGTTGCGGCTTGTGCACGGAGAGTCGGACGGGCTCCCGGGTCTGGTCGCCGACCGCTACGCGGATACGCTGGTCGTGCAGCTTCTTTCCGCGGGCTGCGAGAGATGGCGCGAAGCGCTGATCGGAATCCTTCGCGAGCGCAGCGGCTGCGCCAGGATCCATGAGCGCTCCGATTCCGAGGGGCGCGAGCTCGAGGGTTTTCCTGCAAGCACGGGATTGATCGCGGGCACAGCGGCCGACGGACCGCTCAAGATCGTCGAGCATGGCATCGAGTACGAAGTCGACGTCGCTGCGGGACAGAAAACGGGGTTCTATCTCGATCAGCGCGACAACCGGGCCCGCGTGGGCAACCTCGCCCACGGCCGGGAGATGCTCAATTGCTTCAGCTACACCGGCGGCTTCACGCTTTCCGCGCTTGCCGGAGGCGCGCGCTCGGTGCTCTCGATCGACAGTTCCGCGCCGGCGCTCGAGCTGGCAAAGCGCAACCTCGCCCTGAACGGGGTCGAGGCGGGGCGAGCCGAATGGCTCGAAGCGGATGTGTTCGGCGCCTTGCGCAAGTTGCGGGCCGAAGGCAGACAATTCGACTTCGTCGTGCTCGACCCGCCGAAGTTCGCGCCGACGCCGAAGGACGCCGAGCGCGCTGCACGCGGCTACAAGGACATCAACCTGAATGCCCTGAAGGTGCTGCGGCGGGGAGGGCTGCTCGCGACTTTTTCCTGCTCCGGCGGCGTGTCGCCCGAGCTCTTCCAGAAAATCCTCGCCGGCGCCGCCGCAGACGCCGGCGTGTCGCTCCTTCTTCGCGAGCGCTACCGCGCTGCGCCGGACCACCCAGTGCGCATCGAGTTTCCGGAAGGCGAGTACCTGAAAGGGCTGTTGCTGGAACGGTTCTAGGGGCTTGCAGCCGGCAGATGCCGTCGCGCGATGGAATGGGTTGCTTTGTAATGCGGGGCGTGCTGTAATGCGCCCTTTTTTCAGCTCACCGGTGCCCCGTCCGGACTACCTGGACGCCTCGCTGCAGACGCGAAGCAATATGCTCAGATAAGCTTGTTCGGCGGCGCGGCATGGAGTGCCAGGAGATCGAATTGGCGGCACAGGAAAACATGGTTCCGGTGACCATACTCACCGGCTTCTTGGGAAGCGGCAAGACCACGCTCATCAACCGCGTCCTCAAGGAGCAGCACGGCCACCGCATCGCCGTGATCGAGAACGAGTTCGGCGAGGCGGGCGTGGACAACGAAATCCTCCTGAGCGAAGCCGGCGAGCAGATCATCGAGATGAACAACGGCTGCGTGTGCTGCACCGTGCGCGGCGACCTCATCCGCATCCTCGGGGAGCTCAGGGAGCGACGTGACTCCGGCAAACTCAAATTCGAGCGCGTCATCATCGAGACGACGGGCATGGCCGATCCGGGGCCGGTCGCGCAGAGCTTCTTCATCGACGAGAAAATCGGCAACTACTATCTTTTGGACAGCGTCATCACTCTGGTGGACGCAAAGCACGCCGCGAAGCAGCTCGACGAGTTCCACGAGGCCCAGGAGCAGGTCGGGTTCGCAGACCGGATTCTCATGTCCAAGACCGACCTCGTGTCGGAATCCGAGCAGGAAGGCTTGAGAAAGCGGCTCACGAAAATGAATCCGCGGGCGCCCATCAGGAAAGTCCACTTTGGCAACACGCCGATCGAGGACATTCTCGATATCCGCGGTTTCAACCTCAACGCGACCCTCGAGCTCGATCCGGGGTTCCTCGAGGACGGCGAGCATGAGCACGACGAGCACGTCAGCTCCTTCGCCTTCCGCTCGGACAAGCCGTTCGATAGCGCGAAGCTCGAGGAATTCCTGTCCGGGGTCGTGCAGATTTACGGACCGGACATGCTGCGCTATAAAGAGGTGCTGTATATGAAGGGCAACACCCACCGTGTCGTGTTTCAGGGGGTGCACATGCTCATGGGCGGCGATCTGGGACGCGCCTGGGGCAAGGACGAAAAGCGTTCAAGCACGATGGTTTTCATCGGCAAGAACCTGCCGCAGAATCTATTTATGAAGGGATTGGAACAATGTTTGGTGGAAAAGCAGTAAAGAAGCTGGTGAGCAGGGCGGCGAAGCCGGCGGAGCAGAAGCCGGCGGAGCACAAGCCGGCGGAGCACAAGCCGGCGAAGAAGAACGGCTTGACCGAGGCCGAGTTGCTGCGCGCCCCCGCGTCGCAGTACATGAGCGCGGAACAGCTCGCGTTCTTCCGCGAGCGCCTGCTCGAGACTCAAAGGGAACTGCTGGAGAAGGCGGATCTCACCTCTGAGCATCTGCGGGAGCACGCGCTGGAGGCCGATCCGACCGACCAGGCGACGATCGAGGAAGAGTACGCGCTGGAGCTTCGCGCGCGCGACCGCGAGAGGAAGCTCCTCAAGAAAATCGACGAGGCCCTGCGCCGCATCGAAGAGGGCAGCTACGGCTACTGCGAGGAGACGGGCGATCCGATCGGCATCCCCCGGCTGATCGCGCGGCCGACGGCGACGCTTACCATCGAGGCGCAGTCGCGCCGCGAGCAGAAGCAGAAGCTCTACGGGGAGTAGTCGACCGGTCGCGCATCGAGCTCGCCTTGTAGTAGACTTGCACCCGATGCTGCCTGTAACGTCGGCCGTGCCGAACCGCACTCTGCGACACCTGCTTCTCGCCATCGCGCTGGTATTTGCCCAGCAAGCGGCGCAGTTGCACGCGCTGTCGCATCTGAAGCGCGACGCGGTCATGGCCGAGCGCGGCGGCAAATGCGTCCCGCCGGTCAACCATCCCGCCGAACAGTGCATCGCGTATCACGCGGTTGACAGCGTACTGGCGGCCCTTGCGCCCGCGATCGACCCGCCCCCTGTCACCTTGCCGACGATCGCGTCGGCCGCTCTTCCTCTCCCGTTTGCTGCGCGGATCGTATTCGATTCGCGCGCGCCTCCCGTCCTCTCCTAGTTCGGTCGCTCGGTAGCCCGCTTCGCTTGCGCGAAGCGACCGTGTTCGCGACCGCCCCTCGTGGCGCATCGCGATCGCAAGAACTTGGAGAGACAACATGTACAGAAAGGCAACCATGACGCTCGCCGTCGCGGCGGCGCTCGGCCTGCCCCACGCCGCGGCTGCGCAGACGCCGGATGAGCTGAGGACTTTGCGCGAGCAGGTCAGGCAACTCGACAGGCGCGTAACGGACGCTGAGCAGGCGGCGATACAGGCTTCCAGCCGTCCCGCCAGTGAAAGCGCGATGAACCCGGCCGTTTCAGTGATTTTGAACGGCATCTATTCGAATCTTTCCCAGGATCCGAGCGGATTCAGGATCAACGGCTTTACGCCCACGCTCGGCGACGTCGGGCCGGGGGTGCGGGGCTTCAGTCTGGGAGAATCGGAACTCGCTCTTGCGGCAAACATCGATCACAACTTCCGCGGAACGCTGATCGCGTCGATTTCGCCCGAAGACAGCATCGGAGTGGAGGAGGGATACATCCAGACCCTTTCCCTGTCGTATGGATTCACGATCAAGGCCGGGCGTTTCTTCTCGGCGGTGGGTTACCAGAACCAGATTCACGCGCACGCCTGGGATTTCACCGACGCGCCGCTCGCGAATAAGGTGTTCCTCGGCAACCAGTTGAACGAGGACGGCATCCAGCTCAAATGGGTTGCTCCGACTTCCCTCTATTGGGACGTCGGCGTCGAGGCCGGTCGGGGTCGCCAGTTTCCTGCGGCCGCGGGCGCGGCCGGACCGCGCAACAAGAACGGCGTCAGCTCGGGCAACGTTTTCACGCACCTCGGCGGAGACCTGGGAACGGGCACCGCCTGGCAGACCGGAGTCTCGTACCTGAGCACCTCGCCCCAGGACCGCACGTTCGACAATTTGGATTCGAGCGGGACTCCCGTCAACACCAACAGCTTCACGGGCAACAGTCGTCTCTGGGTGTTGGACGGAATCCTGAAATGGGCGCCGAACTACAACCCGACTTACACCAACTTCAAGCTGCAGGGCGAGTACTTCCGGCGCAAGGAGGACGGCAATCTCACCTTCGATACCACGGGGACCGCGCAGACAGGCGGGTTCACATCCGTGCAGTCGGGGTGGTATCTCCAAAGTGTCTATCAGTTCGTCCCGATGTGGCGGGTCGGCTACCGCTACGACAGATTGGATTCTGGGACCACAAGTTTTTCAGCTCCGCTCAACGCTGCAGATTTTCCGATCCTCGCGGCGTACAACCCGACGCGCCATACGGTGATGGCCGACTGGAGCCCGAGCGAGTTCAGCCGCGTGCGGTTGCAGTTTGCGCAGGACAAGTCGCGCTCCGACGTGACCGACAAGCAGGTCTTTCTCCAGTACATCGTGAGTCTGGGCGCGCA
>DATHHZ010000054.1:0-5621 GCA_035316965.1 Burkholderiales bacterium
CCCTTCCCTTGTGCCGATGAAAACCCGCTCACCCTGTTGCACGGTCGTCGCGCCGGCCCAGAGCGTAGTCGCTGCGTTCGGCCACGCGGTTCCGCCGCCGGTCGTCGTCAGCGATTCGGTATCGTCGTTTGCGGACGCCGCTGCCTGATAGGCGCCGGCCACGAATCTCCCCGATGGTGACAGCGCACCTGCTTGCACGAGAAGCGTCCGGTCCCGCACCGAGCTCGCCGCACCCCAAGTCGCAGGAGACGTGAAATATCGCGCGTAAATTCCAGCCGTCGCCGTGCGGGAACCCCATAACAACCAGCCCTTTCCCGACGACTTCGGCTGCTGTTCCCAGGCAAAGTCGAAGGCGCGCGAGGCCGCGTTCTCAACGCCGGTCGCTGCTGCGTTGCCGTTGTCGTGGCCGGTAACGGGAGGAACAGCGGTGCCGAAGGCTCCGCCGCTCCAGACGGTCGAAAGCAAGGAGGGATTGGTTCCGGCAATATCAGTCTGGAGCACCGCAAGAATGTTGTTGCTGGGATCGGGATAAAGCCGAAGCCACTCGAAGACCACGCTGTTATATCCCACCGGAAATGTGAGCGTCGCGAAGGAGCTGGCGGAACCGTTCCCGGTCGGAGCCAGGGTGGCGGTACCGGCGTCCCAGGTTCGATACCCGATTCGCTGCGCAGTGGTGTCGCCATAAGCAAAAACGGCGAGCGTGCCGTTTGACTGCCAGGCAACATCGATAGCCTCGCGCAGGTTTGCGGTGGTCACGTTGGTATCCCAGCGGGCGTTGTCCCCCATGTTGTTCCAGGCGGCACCTGTCCAGCGCAGGCCATAGGCGTCCCGACGGGAGTCGAGAGACATCATGAGAATCTGATTGCTGCCCGCGACGTTGCGCGGCGCAAGCCGGAACCAAAGGGGCCTTACTGCCGCGTTCTGGGTCGGGTAGGTACCGCTCGGGGGAAGTATCATGCCGTTGGCGGTCAAGGTGGTGCCGTTCCAGGTGGCGTACTGGGGATCGCGGGTATCGTTTTGATAGACAATGCGCGCGATATCCGATGTGTACTCGTATGCGATCTGAAAGCACCGCGCGGGAGTATTGGACACGGGTGCAGAAGCACAAAGCGGGGAAGCCGTTATAAGCGGCGCCCCGCCAGCCGGTATAGTCCAGGTTCTGCCGTTCCAGACCTGAATGTAGATATTATCGTTCCCGTCCAAGACTCCCATGATCGCCTCGTTCCGAGTACGGGCGAACTGGACGGTGATATGGACAGGGCTGGAGTTCGCGCTGACCTGCTGGGCGGTCTGCTCGGCGCCCCAAGCGCCCAGACCAGCGTTCGCCGTACCGTCCCAGAGCCGGTAATAGACGTTTCGGTCGGCGGTGCCAGCAGTGTTTATCGATGTGCCTTTCGCATAAACCGCCATCGCGTCGGCGCCCATCGTGCCCAGAGCGCCGGGACTCGCCGTCGCTCCGGCGCCGAGCGCGCCTTCGACGACGCGCTTGGCGTTGCCGGCAGTACCCGTGGAGCTGACGATGCATACGTTCTGCGAAACGGTGACTCCGGAGGCGTGAGCTGCGGCCGTGGTGCCGCCCACTCCTCGCGTGAGGCCGTTGACATTCGTACCGGTCTTGCTCGTGTAGTTGATCAGCTCGGAGTCGATCAGGACCCGCCCGTAGGGCGCGTAGAGGGCCGCGCTGGTGACTGGAACGGTCGTGGACGCAGCCGTAAGAGCGGCCGTGGTTGCAGTTAGCGTGAGAGGAGCGTACAGGGTCGGGGTCAAGGTAAAGGTGACGGCCGCGCCGCCCACCGGGACACCGGCGTTGTTCAGAGAGCTGCACGCGCTGCCGTTGAAGTACTGACCGCTCGAATATTCGATTCCCGACCGCGCGGCGAAGTACGCCCGCTCGGACTGGCCGTGCAGAGTGCCCGCGCTTTCGCCCGAAACGTAAAGATAGCCGAGGGTCGCGATCATCAGCGCGATCACCACGATCAGCACGATGCCCGCCACGAGAAACTGGCCGCGCTGAAGCTGGAATGTCTTCATGTCAGAAGCTCGCGGGCTTCACCGTTCCGCGGAACGTCGCGCTCGCGTTTTGCGAGGCCACGGTCACCGCCGCGGCGATATACCAGACCGTCGCGGCGGATGCCGCCGTGGTCTGGCCGTCGTTCTGCAAGTACGTGAACGCCAGGCTGCTGACGTTGGCGGCCAGGGGCTGCGCCGTGCCGCCGTTCTGGCTGCGGGTCACCGAACCGGCCGAAAGGGCGTAGCTGATCGTATTCCCGTCGACATCGACAAAGGTGATGGTCGACGCGCCGATTGTGGTGAGGTCCGCGGCAGACCGTGCGGTACGCAGATCGCGCGTCATTCTCTCCAGCGCGAGCGTTCCCTGTGCCGCGTCCTGTGCTAATTCGCGCCCCAGGAAGTAGCTGCGAAAGCCGCTGCTCATGAGCGTCGCGCCGATAGTCGCCAGCACCCCGGCGATCACGAGGGTGATGATCACTTCGAGCAGCGTGAAGCCGCGGGCGTGCCGAGCGATGTGAGCGGATCGCGTCATGTTCAATAGTTCGCCACGACTGCGTTGCTTTGCGCGAGCTGTGTGCCGCCCAGGCTTACCGTAACGGTTATGAGCTTGAAATCCGCAGTCGGATTGCCGTTCCACGCCACTGGCACCGGCGGTGGCGCGTTGATGCCGGCGACCGTTACGACGTAGCCAAAGGTGGTGGTGCAGATAGCGGGCGGCGTGCCGCCTACGCAAGGATCGTTCAGCGCGGCGTAGCTGACCACGCCGCGGCGTCCGAGAATCAGCTCCATGCGTTCCTGCGCGAGTTGGGCGGCCCGGACCAGTTGCACCGGCGTCGGGCTGCGCGGAAGCGTCTGCTGGAACATCTGGAACAACGCGACCGCCGCAACGCCGACGATCACGATGAAAACCACCATCTCCACCAGCGTGAATCCGCGTCTGCGCACTAGCGCCGGCCATGCCGTCATGGCGGCGTCACTTTCCCGGTCTCGGGCGTGACCGTGACCGACTGGTTCGCACCTCCTTTGCTCAAGGTGATGGTTGCCTGCGCCGTAAGAGCCCCGTTGAAAGTCGCCGGAGTCGTGACACTGTATGGAGCCCCGCGTCCATCGAATCCCAGCGCATTGCCGGCCGGAGTGGTCGCCGCTAACGCAAGCGTTGCTCCGGCTCCCAGGGTAATCGCCGCGTTGGACCCATTGGCCGGATGCACGACGGGATTGCCCGCGGAATCGAGAAATCGGTAGCTGGTCGCGGAAGGGAAGCTGATGATGTAACGCTGGCCCTGCGTCATCGCGAGCGCCTGCACGTAACGGATGTCGCCCGCCAACTGATCGACCTGCGTCGACAGCATCACCGGGTCGTTTCCCGTCCTAGTCAGCGCGATCGCCGAAATGATTCCGACGATAACCATCACGATGATCAACTCCCGGAGGGTAAAGCCGCGTTCGCGAGCCAGCCCGCGGAGGCGCGGTCCCGACACGGTTTCGCCTGCCCCGCAGCCTGGAAAACATAAAGGGCGGGCACCTTGCGGTACCCGCCCTTCCATTCGATCGGGAGTCGGTTAGTTTGCGACCGCCGGTCAGCAGCCGGTGGTCACCGCCGTCGCGACTGTCGCGGGCTGGGTCGTGGATGGCGCCTGGGTGTAGAGGAAAGCGCAGGCCGCCGGCGTCGGTGCGGCCTTGATCTGGAAAGTCTGTGCGGGGGCCGCAGTGGCGAAGGTCGCGGCATCGAAGCGCACTGCCAGATCGATTCCGTTCGCACCCGAGGACGGGTAATAGTTGTTCATCTGCACGGTGGTCCCTTCGACAACGATCGGCTGGCCGGCGGTGTTCCCTTGAGCGACCGTGAGCGCGTTCGCCAGCGTTGCGGCGGAACTGACCGCAGCGCGCAAGCCGTTCAGCGCGGCTATGCGGGCCTGCCCGGTCAGATCGATAAACTTCGGCGCCGCGATGGCCGCGAGGATGCCGAGAATCAGGATCACCACGATCAGCTCGATCAGCGTGAAACCACGCGTTTGATTCTTCATTTTCGTTTACCTCTCTGATTTAATAGCTTACAGGCTCAACTTAACGCCCGGTCTGATTATACACAAGCTCTGCAGGGGCTTTCCACCCTTATTGCGAATCCTAGTGCAAGTCAATTCCCGTGCCTATTCCTTGCAGACCAAGCGCATGGGGTTCCGATTCTCTTCGTCCCTGTCAAAATCCTTACGCTCGAAATCCGGGCGCTGCCGGCTCGACGCTGAACTGTGTCAGGGACTCAGCAGCCGGTGGTCACTGCCGTCCCGATGGTGGCGGGCTGGGTCGTGGATGGCGCGGCGGTGTAGAGGAAAGCGCAGGACGTCGGAGTCGGCGCGGCCTTGATCTGGAAAGTCTGTGCGGGGGCCGCAGTGGCGAAGGTCGCGGCATCGAAGCGCACTGCCAGATCGATTCCGTTCGCACCCGAGGACGGGTAGTAGTTGGTCATCTGCACGGTAGTCCCTTCGACAACGATCGGCTGGCCGGCGGTGTTCCCTTGAGCGACCGTGAGCGCGTTCGCCAGCGTTGCGGCGGAACTGACCGCCGCGCGCAAGCCGTTTAACGCGGCTACGCGGGCCTGCCCGGTCAGGTTGATGAACTTGGGCGCCGCGATGGCCGCGAGGATGCCGAGAATCAGGATCACCACGATCAACTCGATCAGCGTGAAGGCACGAGTTTGTTTCGTCACTTTAGTCTCCTCTAAAATTATTTCCCCTACGACATTTGACAACTTATAGCTCTAATCCAAATTCTATCTGCTATTTCCCCGAAGCCGATTCGGTCCTCCTCTCGATTTCGCTGGAAGGTGAAGTAGTTCACAGCTGTCCCGCCCGCACTGCTCGGACAGAGTCACCCCGCTCGAACACGATTCTCATGCCTATTGCCTGTAAAACCAGGTGTAGGGCGTCACCGGCTCGACCCGCATTCCGGCGAATCGGCTGGGTTCAGAATCCGGCTCAGCCGGCTCGAAGCTGAGCTGCACTCGAAAGCGGAGCCGTTTGCTCCCGTCCGGCAGGCGCTCGAGGTGAGCGTCGAGATTGGGAACGTACACCAGCTCGTTCCTGGTCGCGTCAAAATACCAGCTTCCCCGCGGCACCGCGGGTTGCGGCGCGCGGAACTCTCCACGGTAGCCCACCGGGGGCTCCATCAACCAATCCACCGGGTTGGCACGGGCGAGCGTGCCGATTTTTTTTTCTTCGCCGCGCACGAGCATGGCCGCGACCCGCAGCTGCAACGCACTCTTAAACGTGGCAACGGTGTATTCCATGACCGCTTTTTCCGCGGCTTCCTGGTAGAAACGCAGACGGTCGAGCAACAGCGCCGCGCAAAGCGCAACGATGCAGACGACGACGATCAGCTCGATCAGGGTAAAGCCCGGGCTGCCGCATCGGTGCCCGCGCGACCCTGAACTCGGCATCGGGACTCTAACGGTTCCCGCCCGAAAAGGCAGCTTGCCCCAGATCCCACATCGGGAGGAATACCCCAAGCGCGAGTATCAGCACCAGCCCGCCGAGCAGCACGATCAGGATGGGTTCGATCTGCGTCGAGAGAGTCTTCAGCTCGTATTCGACTTCGCGCTGATACATTTCGGCCAC
>DATHHZ010000055.1:0-2226 GCA_035316965.1 Burkholderiales bacterium
GCGCTCGAAGCCTGCCTCACCCGGCTGCACACGCCCGAGCCGCGCGTCGATCTCGGCGTGCGGCTGCGCGGCCTTGCGCGCAGCGCGATCGATGTCTCCGACGGCCTGCTCGCCGATCTGGGCCATCTCCTGGAAGCGTCCCGCGTGGGCGCGGAGCTCGCCTGGGACAGCCTCCCGCGGGCGAGGGCGATCGCCGGCTGCCCGGACAAGGCGCTCGCCGACGATTGCCTGCTCGCCGGCGGCGACGACTACGAGCTGCTGTTCACCGCGCCGAAGCTGAAGCGCGCGCAGATCGAAGCCGTGGGAAGGGACCTCGAAATCCCGCTCGCCCTTATCGGCGCCGCGGTGCCGGGAGATTCCGTGGTGAGATTGCGCGACGCCCGGGGCAAGCTCGTTTCCAGTCGGCGCAAGGGCTTCGATCACTTCGCATGATCACGCGGCCCGCCCCCGGTTTCGTCCTCGCCCATCCGGCCCATTTCATCGCGCTCGGCTTCGGAACGGGGCTCGCTCCGCTCGCCCCGGGCACCGCAGGCACGCTGCTCGCGTTTCCGCTCTTCATCCTGCTCGACCTGTGGCTTGCGCCCCTCGCCCTCTTCGGCCTCATCGTCGTTTTCTTCGGGATCGGCGTCTGGGCGTGCGCGCGCACCGGGCGCGATCTGGGCATCGCCGATCACAGCGCAATGAACTGGGACGAGGTGGTCGCGATGCTTCTCGTGCTGCTGCTCGCGCCCTCGGGCTGGGCATGGTGGGGGTTCGCGTTCTTCGCGTTCCGCTTCTTCGACGTGGTCAAGCCGCCGCCGATCCGTCAGATCGACCGCGCGATGAAAGGTGGGCTGGGCGTGATGTTCGACGACACCGTCGCGGCGTTCTATACCCTGCTCCTCATCGCGGTCGTGAAACGCGTCCTCGGCTGATGGCTCGCGATCCGCTCAAGGCCCTGGCGCGACGGGTCGGCGCCCGCTTGAAGAAGCGCGATCTGAAGCTCGCCACGGCCGAGTCCTGCACCGGCGGCTGGATCGCGCAGGCCGTGACTTCCGTGTCGGGAAGCTCCGAGTGGTTCGACCGCGGCTTCGTGACCTACTCCAACGAAGCCAAGAAAGAGCTGCTCGGCGTGCGCGCCCGGACTCTCTCGCGGCACGGCGCAGTGAGTCGGGAAACCGCGAAGGAAATGGCGGCCGGGGCGCTCGCTCGCAGCCGCGCGCAAGTCTCGATCGCCGTGACCGGCGTCGCCGGGCCGAGGGGCGGCACGCCGAAGAAACCCGTCGGCACGGTGTGTTTCGCCTGGTCGCGGAAACGGGGCGCGATGGAAAGCGTCACCCGGCGTTTCCGGGGCGGCCGGGAGAGAGTGCGCCGGCAGTCGGTGGTGTTCGCCCTGCAAGGCTTGCTCGAAAGACTGGAGGACGCAGGATGAATTCGCTTTTCCGCTGCGTTGCGGTCGTGCTGGCGTTCTACTCCGCAGCACCGGCCCTCGCGCAGGGCGCAGAGGAGAAAGACAACATTGCCGGTCCCTACGTTCCCACGCCCTGGGTGATTGTGGAAGAGATGCTGAAGCTCGCCGGCATCCGCGGCGAGGACGTGGTCTACGACCTCGGTTCGGGAGACGGGAGGCTGGTGATCACGGCGGCCAAGCGCTTCGGCGCGCGCGGGGTCGGCGTCGAGCTGCAGACGGAGCTCGTCGAAATGGCGAGAATCGCCGCGAAGCACGAAGGCGTGGCAGATCGCGTCAAATTCGTGCAGGGCGACCTGTTCGAGACCGACATCAAGGACGCGAGCGTGGTGATGCTGTACCTGCTGCCGCGGTTTGTCACGCGTCTCGTTCCGAGGCTGCGCGCGGAACTGCGTCCCGGCACGCGCATCGTGTCCCACGATTATCCGCTCGCCCCCTGGCCGCCCGACAAGGAGCTTTCGATGGACGTCGCGGAGAAAGAAATGATCAGCGGCACATCCTGGACGAGGCTCTACTACTACGTCGTTCCGGCGCGCGTGCAGGGCGTGTGGGAGCTCACGCTGCCCCGGGCGCTCGCCGATGCTCCGCTCGTGGTCCAGATCACGCAGGAACCCCACGCGATCGGCGGACTGACACACCACGGCAACGCCGAGCTCTTCCTGAGGGACCTGACGGTACAAGGCGAGGGGGTCCGTTTCGGGCTCCTCTACAGGACCCGGCTCATCGCGTTCGAGGGCACCGTCAAGGGAAAGACCATGACCGGAGAAGCGCGAGCGGGC
>DATHHZ010000056.1:0-3286 GCA_035316965.1 Burkholderiales bacterium
CGCGGCATGATCGATCGCGGTCTCGCCTTCGTCCCGCAGGGCCGGAATCTGTTCCCGTCGCTCTCGGTGCTGCACAACCTGGAGCTGGGCGGCATCACGCTGCCGAGCCGGAAGCTGCTGCGCGAGCGCATCGCAGAGATCCTCGATCTGTTTCCGCCCGTCCGCGAGCGCCTCGGCAACCAGGCCTCAACGCTCTCCGGCGGCGAGCAGAAGCAGCTCGAGATCGGTCGGGCGCTCCTGCTCAAGCCGCGCGTCCTCCTGATCGACGAGCCCTCTATCGGCCTGTCGCCGAAGATCAGCCAGGAGGTGTTCCAGCTGCTGCGCAGGCTCGCGGACACAGGCACGACCGTGCTGATGGTGGAGCAGAATGTGCGCAGCGCGCTCAAGTACGCGGACCGCGCGCTGGTGCTCGAGATGGGGCGGCTCGCACTGGATCGCCCCGCGGGCGAGCTCCTCGAAGACCCGAACCTGAATCGCTTGTTCCTGGGCGGGGCCGTAGCCCGGACCGGCCGCGCGGTGGCGTCGTGATCGACGGTGACACGCTCCTATTCGCGACGCCGGGAGACCCGGTGGCGCAGGTCCGGCTTCCTCAGGTCATGGAAGTGGTTTTCGCCAAGCTGGGCGTCAACGCCGTCTGGGTGCCCATGCACGTGGATCACGAGGGCCTGCGCATCGTGCTGCAGGCCCTGCGCACCATGCGCAATTTTCGTGGCATCACGGTCGCGATTCCCCACAAGCCGACCGTCGCCACTATGCTCGATCGGCTCTCCCCGCGCGCGCAGGCCGCCGGCGCGGTAAACCTGGTGCGCCTGGATCCCGACGGCAAGCTCTACGGCGACATCGTCGACGGTGCCGGCTTCGTGCGCGGGCTGGAGTTGTGCGGCCATTCGGTCGAGGGCGTCACGGCATGGTTGGTCGGCGCGGGCGGCGGCGGCTCGGCCATTGCGACCGCCCTGGCCGAAGCCGGCGCGCAGCGGCTGCATGTGACTGAGACGGACGCAGTGCGGGCGGCAGGCCTCATCGAGCGCCTCCGGCGGCATTACCCGAAGATGGCGGCAGACATCGTCACCGCGCCGCCCACGTTCTTGGACTACGCGATCAACGCGACGCCCTGGGGGCTGCGGCCCGACGACCCCTTGCCCTTCGAACCGTCGCTGCTTCCGGCAAAAACCGTGGTGTGCGACATCATCATGAAACCGAAGGAAACGCGCCTGCTGAAGGCGGCGCACGCGCGTGGGATGCGAGTACACCACGGGCATCACATGGTAGACGCGCAGGTCCCGATGTATTTGGAATTCTTCGGCATCCCGTTCCCCGACGAGCGGAGCATCATCGAGTTGTCGAGCCATACCTGATGATCGAGTTATTGTGGACGACGGGCGGCAATGCAGTAGAGTACGACGGTGAATTAGGTACCAAACCCGATCAGGTTACCGATCATCAAACGGAGGAGTTCATGAACAGAACTTATTTTCTTTCTGCGGCCATCTGGATTATGACCGCTGCGCTACCGTCTCTCGCCCAGCAGGCTCCGGTCCTGATCGTGGGACTGGTCGAGCTGTCAGGGACCGGAGCCACCTCGGGGACGAATTTCGACAACGGCGTCAAGCTCGCGGTGAAGGAAATCAACGCCATAGGCGGCATCCTCGGGCGGAAGATCGAGTACACGAGCAGCGACACGCAGTCGGCGCCACAGACGGCGAAAGCCCTGGCCCAAAAAGCGGTCGATGATGGGGCCTACATCGTGATGGGTCCGGTATTTTCCGGGTCGATCCTCGTCAGCATGGCCGAGACGCGACGCGCCGGGATTCCGAATTTCACCGGCGGCGAGTCAGCCGCCATTACTCAGCAGGGCAACCCTTACATCTTTCGCACGTCGTTCACACAGGCGACGGCCATGCCCAAAGTGGCACGCTACATCAAGGACACCATCAAGGCCAAAACAATCGCCATCGTGTGGGTGAACAACGACTTTGGGAAGGGCGGGCGCGATACGGTCATGAAAGCGCTCGAAGCGCAGGGCATCAAGATTGCGGCGGATATCTCGACCGATCCCGGCCAGGTCGACTTTTCGAGCCCCGTGCTCAAAGTCAAACAGTCGAACGCCGACGCCGTGTTCGTGTATACCAATGAGGAGGAATCGGCGCGGGCGCTGCGCGAGCTGAAGAAGCAGGGCTATGACAAGCCGATCGTGGGCGAAACCACGCTCACCAGCCAGAAGGTCATCGAGATGGCGGGTGAGGCTGCAAATGGCGCCGTCGCGCACGTCGGGCTGAGCGCGGATGCGCCGCAGCCGACGATCAAGGCTTTCGATGGGCGCTTCCAGAAGGAATACAAATACAAGACGGACCACAATGGATTGAAGGGCTACAGCGCGATGTATATCGTCAAGGCGGTGACCGAAAAGATCGGCAAGTTCGACCCCAAGGCGTTTGCCGCCGCGATGCACGGCGCGACGCTATCCGCGAAGGACTACCCTGGCGTGCTGCTCGATGTAACGTTCGATCAGAACGGCGACCTCGATCGGGAGAGCTTCATGACCAAGGTCGTGAACGGCAGGCAGCAAATCATCGCTACCTTGCCGGCGGCATCGGCAAAATAGGGCCGGGTCCTCTGATGGGGCTCTCGGCGAAGGAGGCTCGCGTGCGAGAATCACGCGCCGCTTTCTCGTACGCGGGGAAACATCCAGGAGGAACACGATGATCTTCGATCTGCGCATCTACTCGCTCCACCCGGGCCGGCTGCCCGCCTGGCTGAAGATGTACGAACAGCACGGACATCCGACCCAAGTCAAGCACTGCGGCGAACCGGTGTTCTTCGCGGTCACCGAAGTGGGCCCGCTCAACCAGGTGGTACACGTGTGGCGCTACGAAAGCCAGGCCGACCGCGAGAGAAAGCGCGACGCCCTGATGAACGATCCCGTGTTCCAGGACTACCTGAGGCGCAGCGCCGAGATGGGCGCGCACCAGCACCAGGAATCGAGGATCCTCAAGTCCACCTCGTTCTCGCCGCTGTAGCGCGCGGCAGCGCCGGTCACCGCAGACTGGCAGGGGACGAGCTTGCTTGCCCACGCGTTAGCAAGTAACATTGGCCTCCTCCGGTCGCAAAAAGCGCCGCCGGCATTCGCAATGCCGGAATTTCAAAAAAGGTTCGCGTGGGTACAGGTTGGCAATTGGTGGAAGGCGTCGCAGCGCTGCTGCTCTCGATCGCCGTCACATACTGGCTCTTCGTTTCTCCCTCCCGTTCCAAGCGCGAGCGGCAGCGCCTCGCTCGCGAGCTGCAGGAT
>DATHHZ010000057.1:0-2073 GCA_035316965.1 Burkholderiales bacterium
CGCGATTTTCCTTGGCGAGGTAGACGAGCATGTAGCCGATTCCGCCGAGGCCGCTGTTCCACGGCTCGATGGCGGCGAGCGCGAAGCCGGCGGCGACCGCGGCATCGACCGCGTTGCCTCCCGCGGCGAGCATCTCGGCGCCGACTTCGGCGGCAAGACGGTGTTGCGAGGCGACGATGCCGCGCCGCGAGCGCGCCGCCGGCTTGCGCACCTGCCAATTCTGCGTCAGGTGATCGAGGCCGGGATTCACTTGTAAGGCGAGCGCTGGTCGAAGGACTCTGCCGCCGCGTCCATGCGCATGAACTCCGCGCCTTCGGCGGCGAGCCGCTCGATCAAGCGCTCCAGGGCCAGCATGCGGTGGCCGCGGCCGATGACGAAGGGGTGGAAGGTGTAGGTGATGACCCCCCAGTCCGTCTCGCGCTTCATGTAGAGGAAATCGTCGATCCAGTTGGCGAGCACGCTGCCCGCGTTCTTGAGTCCCTGCAGCACGGTGCTCTGAGTGCGCACGAACTCGAAGTGCGGGTAGTCGTCGAGCGACCAGCTGACCGGCATCTCGATTAGCTGCGATTCCTTGCCGAATACCACGGGTTTCTGCAGCTCGATCCGGTCGCCGAGCCGCACGCGGTACGGGATATAGTCGTTCCCCATCATGCTGCTTTCGTAATAGAAACCGTGCTTGAGCAGCAGCTCGACCGAATGCGGGCTCAGGTCCCAGGACGGGGAGCGGTAGCCGCGGGCGTGGCGGCCGGTGAGCTTCCTGATCTGCTCGTTCGCGCGCACCAGCTCCGCTTCCTCCTGCTCGCGCGAGAGGCTCGCGGGCGGCACGTGCGTCCAGCCGTGGTGGCCGATCTCGTGACCCGCCTCGAGCGCGCTCCGGCAGACCTCCGGATAGGTTTCAAGGGTATGTCCCGGGATGAACCAAGTCGCCGGAATGGCGTGCTCCTTCAGCAGCGCCAGGATGCGCGCGGCGCCGATCACGCCGAACTCGCCGCGCGACACCGGTGTCGGCGTGGTCATGCCGCGCGCGATCCAGCCTGAAATCGCGTCGAAGTCGAAGCTGATGCAGACAATGTGTTTCGCCATGGGCTCAATGATAAACGCGGCGCGTCCGGCCCGCGATAAGGGCTATCATGCGGCCGAGGTTTTCCGAATGTCGGAACGCAGACGAGTTCTCATCGTGGGCGCCGGCGCGATAGGCGGCGTCTATGCGGCCTATCTCGCGAAAGTCGCCGACGTCGCGGTGCTCGACACGAACCGGGCGCACGTCGAGGCGATCCGGCGCCACGGCCTGGCGCTGGCGGGCTGCACGGAATCGGTGACGAAGCTCGCGGCTTTCGCAAGCGCTGCCGAAATTGGCAAGCGCTCCTTCGATGCCGTGATCGTCCTGGTGAAATCGCAGGCGACCGAAGCCGCATTCGCTTCGATTCGTCCGGCACTCGAAGGCCGCCCCGTGCTCGTCACCTTCCAGAACGGCATGGGCAACGAGGAGCTGCTCGCGCGGATCAGCGACCTCGACGTCGCGCACGGCGTATCGTTCGAGGCGGCGCGCTACGACGGTCCGGGGCGCGTCCATCATCTCGTTCACGGCGAGGACTCCTGGCTCGGGCCCGCGCGGGGAAAAGTGGAAGCTATCGCGTGGCTGGGCGAATTGATGACTCGGTCCGGTCTGCCCACGAAGGTGGTCGCCGACCCGCGCGGCGCGATCTGGGGCAAGTTCATCTTCAACAGCGTGATGAATCCCATAGGCGCGATCGTGCAGGGAGTGAACGCGGCGCGCTACGAAGTGCCGGAGATGCGCGCGCTGATCGACGACATGGCGGCCGAATGCACCCGCGTCGCCGAGGCGCTGGGGATCCGGCTCGAGTTCGACCCGATGTATCTAGTGAAAAAGATCCGTGCGGGCGAGTCGCCGCTTACGAAACATGCAGGCTCGATGGCGCAGGACATCGAGGCCGGGCGCGAGACCGAGCTCGAGGCGATGACCGGCTATGTGGTGAGGAAAGCGAAGGAGGTGGGCGTGCCGGTGCCGGTCACCGAGAGCGTATACAGGATGGCGAAGGGCGTGGAGTACGC
>DATHHZ010000058.1:0-5957 GCA_035316965.1 Burkholderiales bacterium
CCCAATTTCTTCGTTGCTCTCGCCGCGACGGCCCAGGGAAAATTCCTGCCGCAGACGGGCGGCGTCCTGATCAGGAACGAGAAAGGCGAGATTCTCGGCGCGGCCGGAGCGAGCGGCGGAACCGGCGAGGAAGACGAGGAAGCCTGCGTTACGGGGATCCAGGCGGCGGGGCTGACCGCGGATGCCGCGGGCTGAGTCGGAAAATGACGCGCGCCGCGTTCTTCCCGCTCGTCGTGGCTTGCTCGCTCGCCGCGTCCGGGGCCTCGCGCGCGCAGCCCGCCGACGTCGCGGCGCTGGCGCTGTACGAGGGAGCCGATCGCGAGCAGCGCCTCGTCAAAGGCGCGCGGACCGAGCGCGAGATCAATCTCTACTCGTCGCTCGTGCTCGAGGATCTCAATGCGATCGCCGCGGCGTTCGACAAGAAGTACGGCGTGAAGCTGAAGTTCTGGCGCGCCGGCTCGGAAAAAGTCGTGCAGCGCATCGTCACCGAGGCGCGGGCCGGCCGCTTCGACTTCGACGTCGTCGAGACGAACGGTCCCGAGCTCGAGTCGCTGCACCGCGAAAAGCTGCTGCAGAAGGCCGGTTCGCCGCATTTTCCTGACCTCCTTCCGGAGGCGGTCAGGCCGCACCGCGAATGGATCGGGACGCGCCTCAACCTGTTCGTCCATGCCTACAACACGAACCTGGTGAAGAAGGAGGAGCTGCCGAAGTCCTACGAGGACTTTCTGCACCCGAGATGGAAAGGGCGGCTGGGGATCGAGGCCGAGGACGTCGATTGGTTCGCGATGGTGGTCAAGGAAATCGGAGAGGACAAAGGCCTGAAGCTGTTCCGCGAGATCGTCGCCAGGAACGGACTCTCGGTGCGCCGGGGGCATACGCTGCTCGCCGGCCTCGTCGCCTCGGGCGAGGTGCCCTTCGCGCTCACCGTCTACAACCACAACGCGGAGAAGCTCAAGCAGAGGGGCGCTCCGGTGGAGTGGTATGCGATTCAGCCGGCGATCGCGCGGGTCAACGGCGTCGCCCTGTCCAGGAAGCCGGCGCATCCGCATGCGGCGTTGCTGTTCTACGATTTCATGCTCGGAGAAGGGCAGGCGACCCTGGTCCAGGGGAATTACTTGCCGACCAATCGCAGGGCGGATCCCGGCGCCGCGAGAACGCGGCTGAAATTCGTCGATCCGGCGGCGATGCTGGACGAAAGCGCGAAGTGGGAAAAACTCTACGCCGAGATCATCACGCGGCAGTCGAAGTGAGCGCGACGCGCTGACGACCGCCCGTGCTCGTCTTCGAACGCATCGTTTCCGTCATCGGGCCGGTCTTCCTGATCATCGCGATCGGCTACGGCTACGGGCGCCGCAACCGGCCCGACCTGAAATCGTTCAATCACGTGTCGCTCCACGTGCTGGGCCCGCTCCTGGTTTTCACTTCGCTCGCGGGCGAGGACTTCCAGCTCGAGGGCAATGCCGCTTTCGTCGCGGGCGGGGTGGCGGTGATCCTGGTCTCGGGGCTGATCGCCTGGCCGATCGCGCTCCTCGCCCGCGTGAGCCCTCGCACCTTCGTGCCGCCGATGATGTTCAACAACTGCGGCAACATGGGTCTGCCGCTCGCGGTGCTCGCCTTCGGGCGTCCGGGCCTCGCGGCGATGGTGCTGCTGCTGGTGGCGAGCACGCTCTTGCAGTTCACCCTCGGGAGCCGCATCGTCAGCCGCCACGCCGAATGGAAGGCGCTCGCGACCTCACCGATGATCGTCGCGAGCGTGCTGGGGCTGGTGTTCAGCGTCTTCGCCTGGAAAGTGCCGGCTGCGCTGATGACGGGCCTGAAGATGCTGGGCGACGCCACGCTGCCGATGATGCTGTTCGCGCTCGGGGTGCGCCTCACCGATCTGTCGAAGCGCGGCTGGCAAGTGGGCGTGCTGGGCGCGGTGGTGTGCCCGGTGGCGGGGATGGCGGGGGCCTATCTCGTGCAGCTCCTGCTGCATCTCCCGCGCGAGCAGTTCGCGCAGCTCATGCTCTTCGCGAGCCTGCCGCCGGCTGCGCTCAACTACCTCCTCGCCGAACGCTATCAGCAGGAGCCGGAGCGGGTCGCGTCCCTCGTGCTGATCGGGAACGCCTTCGCCATCGTGTTCGTGCCGCTGGGCCTGACGCTGGGCCTGCACCCGGTTTGACGCGGTGTGCGAGCTCGCCGCCGCGCGCTTACTTCGCACTCTGCGGGACAAGCGCCTGCGGAGCGCCCGGGTTACCCGGGTCGGGCACGGGGAGCTGCTGCGGGATGGGCACCTGCTGGCTCCCCGGGTTGTAGAGAAACTTCCAGTCCGAATATTTCGAGGTGCCTTCGAATTCCCTGTTCGCGAAGCCGAAATTGGCGACTTTTTTGGGACTGTCCTCCGAAAGGCTGTAGACGCCCATGATCCCGCCGTCCGGCGCCTTTACCAGCCCCCATTCGCTTTTTCCTGTCACCGGGTCGAAGTAGAGCTTTCTCAGGTAGCGCTCGGTGCCGGGCTTGCGCGGGTCTTTCAGCAGGTCCTCGAGGGCCCTGGGAAACTGCCTCGGCCCGCTCACGTAGTATCTCTCGATCGCGCGCCGGTACTGGTTGCCCGCGTAGAGCAGCTGCATTTCCCTGTCCCGCGTGAGCGCGGTGTGCCAGACCTCCCCGGTGAGGGCGAGACCCAGGCCCATAAAAGCGATCGCGAAGAGGACCGTGAGGTAGGTGAAGCCTGCTTCGCGCGGATTCACGATCACCACTCGGCGTAGACGCTGCCGTCGCTGGCCTTGCCCTGCGCGCCGCTTTTCACGTCGTACACGCCGCCTTTCTGCGGGTCCTCCGGCCCGACGATGACCCAGGTCGCGGCGCTCTCGGTGAGGGGATCGACGGGCACCTTGCGCAGGTATTTTTCCGAAGCGAGCGCGTCGAGGGACTCCGGGTACTTGCCCTTGTCGCCGTAATATTTTCCGATCGCGTCGCGCAGCTGGAACAGATCTTCCCGCAGCACGGCCTCCTTGGATCTCTCGAGGCTGCCGAAATAGCGCGGGATGGCGAGCGTGAGCAGGAGAGCGATGATCGCCATCACCACCAAGAGCTCGATCAACGTGAATCCGGAACGGGGTCGCACCGTTTTTACCAATCCCGGTAGGGCTGGCCGTTGATGCCCTTGCCGGACGCGAGCGAGAAGACGTCGAACACATCGTCGCCGTCCCTGGGATCGTCGGGCGGGCTCGCGTAGCTGCGCTTTCCCCAGGTGGCCGCGGCCGAAAGCGTGGGGTCGGCGTTGAGGGGATCGCGCGGGATGCGGCGCAGGAAGTAGATCTTTTCCTTTTTCGGGGTCTTCTGGTCGTCGACGCCCTCGGCGAGCTCCTCGAGTTTCTTGGGATAGCCCGAGTCGCCGACCGATTTCTGGATTCGGCCCTCGTCCGAAGCCTGCTTGCGGAGGTCGATCGCCTCGCGTATCTGGCGCAGCGTGCGGCGCAGCTCCTGCTCCTTGGTGCGCTGCACGGCGAGCTCGCTGACGGGCAGCGCGACCGATGCGAGCAGCGCGACGATCGCGACGGTGATGACGAGCTCGATCAGGGTAAAGCCTTGGGCGGCGACTGCCTGAGCGCGACTGCCGGCCATGGGACTTGAGGCTCGCCCGCGCGCTACTGCTGCTGCACCCCGCCGAAAGGCACGATCGTGCCTCCCGGCGGTGTGGCCGCCCCGGGGAGAGCGGGCGACAGGGACGGCCCGGGCGGCGGGATGGGCGCGAAGGAGGACGGCGAGGAGGCCGCGCCGAGCGGGCCGCCGCTCGATGAAGCTTCGGTTCCCGCAGCGAATTCGGCCGTGCGCGCGTCGGGCCGCACGATCGTCCGCATCAGCCTCGGGGTGATGAGGAGCACGATCTCGGTCTTGCTGATGGTGTCGCTCGTGGACGAGAACAAGCGCCCCAGCACCGGGAAATCGCCCAGGCCCGGAACGCGGGTGGCGTTGCGCTGGTCCTGGTCGTTGATGAGGCCCGCGAGGATCTGGGTTTCGCCGTCCTGCAGGCGCAGCACCGTGCTGGTCTTGCGCGTGCCGATCTGGTAGACGAGGCCCCCGCCGGGTTGGGGGATGGTGTTGGTGATGTTGCTGACCTCGAGCCCGACCTTGATGCCGACGTCGTCCTCAAGATAGATCAGGGGCTCGACCTCGAGCTGCAGGCCCACGTCGAGGTAGCTCACCGACTGGGAAACGAAGCCTCCCGCCACCGCGGCAGTCGTGGTGATCACGGGGACGCGGTCGCCGATGTGGATTTTCGCCTTTTCCTTGTTCTTCACGCGGATGCGGGGGTTGGCGAGCAGGTTGGTCCGGCTGTCGGTCTGCCTGAGCGAGAACAGAAACAGCGGATCGGTGAAGGTGAGTCGCACGAGGTTCTGGTCGCGCGAGCGCAATTCGGGCAGAGTGAGAGTGCCTGGCGTCCCGCTCGCCCCGGCCGCGGTGGCGCCGCCGACGAGACTGACCGCCGCCGAGCCCGGGAAGCGGATGCCCAGCTCCATCAGCCGGTTGTAGCCGATTTCGAGCACCTCGACTTCGAGCATCACCTCCGGCTCGGCGATGTCCTGCGCCGCGATCAGCTTTTCCGCGAGGCGAATGGCGTTCGGCGTGTCCTTCATCACCAGGAGGTTCAGCTTTTCGTCGATGAAGATGTCGCGCGTCTTGAGGATGGTGCGGATCAGGTTCGCCGTCTGTCTCACGTCCGCGTTGGCGATGTAGAAGCTCTTGACGACGAGATCCTGGTATTCGCGCAGCTTCTGCGGCGTGTTCGGGTAGATGAGCGCCGTGGTCTCGTTGAGGACCTTCTGCTCGAGCTGGTTGGTCGCGAGGATCAGCTTGATGACGTCCTCGACCTGCGCGTCACGCACGACGATCGTGGTCCTCTGGTCGGCGCGCACGTCCTTGTCGAACAGGAAGTTGAGGTTCGCCGCGCGCGAGAGCACGTCGAATACGGTGCGCAAGGGCACGTCTTTCAGCTCCAGGGATACGGGCTTGGTGACCGAGCTCTTCAGCTGGAGGAGGGCGACTGCGGGCTTGGTCGTTTTCTCCTCGATCAGCCGCTGCAACTGGCGCGCCTCGCGCTGAGCCGGGTTCTCCGTGAGCACCGGAGCGAGAACGTCTCTGGCGTCGCGGTATTTGTCCGCCTTCACGAGCTTGTCCGCCTCGGCGATGAGGGCGCGATGGCGCGCGTCCATCTCCGCCTGCGCGAGGCCCTGCGTCGCCCGCGCGTTGGCCGCGTCGTACTTGAGCACCCGGCGGTAGAGCTCCGCCGCCGCGTCCAACCGCACGGCAGCCCGCAGGGAATCCGCCTGGACGAGCCACTGCGCGACGGCGAACTCGCGCAGGCGGAAATATTCCGAGCGGTAGGCGTGGTTTTGAGGATCTTCCCGCGTCGCCTTTTCGAGCGACGCGAGCGCCTCTTCCGTGCGGCCTTCGTTCAGCAGCGCCCGGGTGTCCTTGATCAGCGGGTTGGTGCAGGCTGCGACGAGCGCCAGGGCGAGCGCCGCATAAAAGGTCTTCCAGGAGGGTTTCATGGGGTTTCGCCTTCGTTGGCGGGACGGAAATAGACGGTCAAACGCAGCTGGGCTTCGAGTTGCGAATCACCCGCCTTCTTGCGCTCGAAGCGCAGCGCATCGAGCGAGGCGATCGGCATGCTCTTGAGGGTGGCGGCGACGAATTGCCGAATCTGCGGATAAGTTCCACGGATGGGCAGGGTGATGCGGTAGAACACAATGCCGAAAGGAGGTTTCTCGAGGCGGTATTCGCCCTGCAGCAATTCGAGTTTGGCGGCGTGCGCGAGAGCGTACACGCGCTCGAGCTCGTCCGGAAGTTTCTCCAGAGGGGGAAACAGTCCGTAGAAACGGCGCAGCTCCTCCGCGCGGCCCTCGCTCGATACGGGCTGAAAAGGAGTGCGCGAGCGCAGGCGCTCGGCGACCGAGCGCTGTGCCTGCAGCTCG
>DATHHZ010000059.1:0-5989 GCA_035316965.1 Burkholderiales bacterium
CTTCGAGCTGCAGGGTGGCAGACTGGATTACATCGGTGGGCAGTCCGTAGCGGTGCTCGTCTACCAGCGCCGCCAGCACGTGATCGACGTGTTCGTCTGGCCTGCGCAGGCGCAGAAAGCGCAGCAGACGCTTGCGCGCGACGGCTTCAACATCGAGCGCTTCGCGCTCGGCGGCATGAGCTTCTGGCTGGTGTCCGACCTCAACCGCAACGAGCTCGGCGACTTCGCTCGCCTGCTCGCCGGGCACGCCGCCACACCTTGAAGCGCTAGTCCTCGGTGTCGGGCGCGCCGCCGGCGTTCGCGAGATCTTCCTGCTTGATTCTTTCCGTATTGAATTTCGCCGCGCGCTCACGCATGGTCTTCAGGACTTCTTCCAGCGGTGGGGGCTCGCCCTGTATCCAGCGAAGCGGATTGATGCGCGCGACGACGAAGGCGCGCAGGTACGGACTGACGAAGCCCCGGGCCTTCAGCTTCGCGATGACCTCGGCGACGCGCGCATCCAGATCCATGAGCATGTCGGCGTGCTTCTCGTGCGCCTTGATGGCCTTCGACAGCGGCTCCTCCGAAAACCTCTCCAGCCTCCGCACGATCGGGTTGTAGGCGCCGCCGGCGAACTTGCCGTTGTTCTCGTAGCACACGCCGAGGGTGACGAGCGAGGCTTCTTCCAGGTAGAAAGAGAACTGGTTTTCCGCGCGTTTCGCGTCCTCAGCGTTCTCCAATAAGCCCCGAGTGATGCGGATCACTTCGAGCGACTTCTCGCGCAGGTTGTGCGCCTTTTCGGTGTTGAGGGCGAGGATCTGCCAGGCGATTTCGCGCCTGGGCACGATGAGCGCGGTGATCGCCCTTGCGCCCAGCCTCCGCATCGCCTCCAGCCGGTGCCGGCCGTTCGGCGTCCAGAAACCTTCCTTCGGCGCGGTGACCGCGATCACCGGGTCGAGAAACATTCCCGTGCGGTCGAGGACGTCGGCGAGCTTGCGGTGATGCGCCTGCGAAAGGTCGCGCTGGAAGGGCGTCGGCTCGATGCGCTCGATCGGAAGAATCGCGAGGAGGAGCGCGTTCTTCCCGAGCGGATCGCTGTAGGCGCCGACAACCAGGCCGCCTTCGCGCGCTATCCTGACGCGCGCTTCCTCGGCGTCGCCGGAGAGCGAGTCGAGCCGGCACTGCGCCGGCAAGAGGCCGCGCGTGCCGGGCTTGGCCTTCCTCGGCGTGCGCTTCGCGGGGGCGCGCTTGAGCCCGGATTTGCGCTTGGGTTTCGCGGTCGCCATGGGGTGCTACGACGAGCGCATTGGCGCGGGGCCGGGCGCCGCGCGCCTTTTCTTCTCGAGGAATTCGAATACCCCGTTTCCGGCGATCATCGCGGCGAGAAAAGTGAGCCCCTTCGCCGAACCGGCGCCGGCCAGAACCAGCGCGGGTCCCGGGCAGATGCCTGCCAGCCCCCAGCCCACGCCGAACACGAGGCTGCCGAGGATGAGCCGCTTGTCGATGCGGCGCGGGCTCGGGAGGAGGACCGGCGCACCGAGGAGCGTCCGCGTCCGTTCCTTCATGAATGCAAAAGCGCCCGCGCCCACCGCGATGGCGCCGGCCATGACGAGTGCGAGCGAAGGATCCCAGGCGCCGGCGAGGTCGAGAAAGCCGAGCACCTTCGCCGGATTCGCCATCCCGGAAACGAGGAGCCCGAGCCCGAACACGAAACCCGCTGCAAAGGAAGCGGCCGTATACATGGAGGACCTCACGGCGCGATCAGGTGGCGCGCGACGTACACGGTCGCGAAGCCCGCGGCCATGAACGCGACGGTCGCCGCGATCGAGCGCCGCGACGCCCGCGAGACGCCGCACACGCCGTGGCCGCTGGTGCAGCCTCCGCCGTAGCGGGTGCCGACTCCCACCAGCAGTCCCGCCGCCACCAGCGCGGGGAAACTCGCGTCGACCCGGATCTCAGGCAGCGCGTCGAGGACGCGCCAGGCGAGCGGCGCGGCGACCAGGCCCGCGACGAAGGCGATACGCCAGGAGACGTCGCCGGCCTGCGGACGCGCGAGGCCGCCGAGAATGCCGCTGACACCGGCGATGCGGCCGTTCAGCACGGCGAAGAGGGCCGCCGCGGCGCCGATGATCGCGCCGCCGATCAAGGCCGATGCGGGGGTGAATGCGTTCCAAGCGATCGACATGGTCCGAGCATAATACAATCGGAGGCAATATGAGGCTTGCCCGGATTCTCCTATCGGCGGCCCTTTCGGGATGCGGTCCGGTCGCGCTCGCGCAAGCGACCGCCGACTATCCCCATCGCGCGATCCGCATCATCGTTCCGCTCGCCGCCGGCGGCAATGTCGATATCGTCGCGCGCTCGCTCGCGGATCAGGTTTCGAAAAGCCTGGGCCAGCCGGTCCTCGTCGAGAACCGGCCCGGGGCGTCGAGCCTCGTGGGCACGCAGTTCGTCGCGAAATCGGCGGCGGACGGCTATACGGTGCTCGCGGTGGCGAACACCTTCGCAACGGTGCCCTTGATCGTGGCGAGCCCCGGCTACCATCCGCTGAAGGACTTCACCGGCATTACGCTCACCTGCCTCGTGCCCCAGGTGCTCGTCGTCAATCCCGCCCTCCCCGCGAGGTCGGTGAAGGAGCTCGTCGCGCTCGCAAAATCGCAGCCGGGCAAAATCTCCTACGCGAGCTCTGGGAACGGCTCGACCGGCCACATGGCGGCCGAGCTCTTCAACCGCCAGGCGGGCGTCACGATGCTCCACATCCCCTACAAGGGCAACTCGCAGGCGCTCATCGACGTGATCAGCGGCCAGGTCGCGATGATGTTCGATCAAGTGAGCACATCCACCCCGCATATCAAGGCGGGCAAGGTGCGGGCGATCGCCGTCACGAGCCTCGCGCGCGCGCCGCTTCTTCCCGAGGTCCCGACCGTGGACGAGGCAGGCGTGCCGGGCTACGAGGACATCACCTTCAACGGGATGGTCGCGCCCGCGGGAACGCCGCGCGACATTCTCCTGCGCCTCAACCGCGCAGTCGCCGAGGCCGTGCGCGCTCCGGATCTGTACAAGCGTTTCATCGAGCGGGGCGTCGAACTCAAGGCGAGCGCCTCGCCCGAGGAGTTCACCGAGCACATCAGGGCGGAGTTCGAGAAGAAGGGCCGGCTCGCGCGTGAGGCCGGCATCAAACCCGAATAGAGATGATCGAACGCAAGCAGCTGGGGATCGCCGTGGTCGGCGCCGGGCGCATCGGGAGCCTGCGCGCGGGGCTTGCCGCCGGGCATTCTGCCGTCAATTTCATCGCGATCTCGGACGCCGATCCGGCGCGCGCGCGCGATCTCGCGCAGAGAATCGGCGCGCAGTTTCATTCCGGCGACAACCTCGCCGCGATCTCGCGTCCTGAGGTGAACGCGGTGATCGTGGCGACGAGCGAGGGCGAGCACGTGAGGCCGGTCATGCAGGCGCTCGAGCTGGGCAAAACAGTGCTCGTGGAAAAACCGCTTGCTCTCACTCTGTCCGAAGCCGACGGCATCCTCGCCGCGGCGGAAAAGCGCGGCGCGAACCTGCGCGTCGGCTACAGCCGGCGCTACAAGGAGCGCTACCTGATCGCCAAGGAGCAGGTGATGCAAGGGCGAGTCGGCAGGATCGTCGGCGCGAGCGCGCGCGTGTTCAACTCGCGCTCGCAGGCGCTCGCCATGCTCAAGCGCAACCCCGGCGCCACCCCGGTGGTGGACGCCCTCACCTATTACGTCGACCTCGTGAACTGGATGCTCGAGGGCGCGCACGTGACCGAGGTCTTCGCGCGCGGGCAGAAGGGTGTCCTCAAGGAAGCCGGCCACGACACCGACGACGTCACATGGGCGATCCTCAGCTACAGCGACGGGGCGGTCGCGAACCTCGGCGTGAGCTACGCGCTGCCGGAAAAATATCCGGCGCTAGGGCACGCGGCGCGCCTGGAAGTGCTCGGCACCGAGGGCGTGATCATCCTCGACGACGATCACACCGATCAGCTGATGTACAGCGAGAAAGGCGTTCCCCACGTCTACCTGCCGGATCATTCGGTCAACATGGTGTTTCTGCAGAGCGGGACGCCCGGCGACTGGGCGCTCGGCGACTTCTGGGGACCGATCGCCAACGAAACGCGCGCCTGGCTCGACCACCTCGCGCTCGGCAAGGCCTGCGCGCTCGCCACCGCTCGCGAAGCGCGCAGCACGCTCGAAGTGACGCTCGCGATCGAGCGCTCGGCGAAAAGCCGCAAGCCGGTCGCGCTGCCGCTCGCGAAATAGCGATTCGCGTGCGGACGTACCTGTAGGGGTGCTGGGGTCGCGGCTTCGGACCTTCCCCTCAGGCGGGGATGTGTCCGGCTGAGTCCAGACGGATACTTTCCAAGCTGCGACGGTGAAGGTGCTGGCGTCGCTCTTGTCCCTCCCATGGCTCCTGTCGCTCGCGCCGGTCCGGCAACCAGCGCCGGTCTTTGAACCAATAGAGTGCCGCCTGTTCGTTGGGAAAGGTCCGGACGTTGATCCCGTTCCGTCGCGCAAGCGACTCGATGTATTCCTGGGAGATCCTGAGTTCGGCGGAATCGCCCGTCAGCGCAATTCTGCCGAGTTCTCTGAAGTAATCAGGGAGTCCGTACTGCTCGACTTTGAATATCGGCCTCGAGGCATGAACCGATATGAGGATCTGCGAGCACGCGTGCTTGCGCGCCTCAGCCGCAATGGCGGCAAGAGCGTCTCGCGTTTCCTCAGCCGTTTGCCGGTTGAACAGGTCTACCTTGAGATAGCCCGCTTCAACAGTAATCTCGCATAGCATGTCAGCTCACCGCAAGCTGTCGTGTCGTTTCGGGATTGGACGACCTCTCCGATCCCTCCGTTTCGGCCGTTTCGCCGTATGGATAGCGTAACCCTACCGCAATGAAACAATGTGTAACCAAATAGTTCGTACGGACTATCTCGGGCTCCGGCGCTTCGCGTCCCCACGAAGGCGGGAGGGGGCCAAGGGCGCAAAGGTCTGGGGGGCGATGCCCCCCAGACCCCCCATGAAAGGATCAAATGATCCGAATGACCGAAGGACCCTCCGCCTACGGCATCACGCAGCCGCGCCGCACGGCGCGGACGAAGTGGCTTTCGCTTTTAAGTGCGGCTACGACGTGGCCGGCGACGAAGTCCACGGTCCACGCGTCTAGGTCGACGGTGGCGACGGTCGTCGACGACCAGTAGGGAGGGGTTTGGGTTGCGCTGCAGGTGAGCACCGTGCAACCGGTGCTCAGGTTGTTATTGAAGGCCGGATCCACCGACGGGTTCAATCTCCCGTAATCGACGATGCTCAGCAGCTCTCTCACATTCGGGAGCCGCCAGTCGTTGAATCCGGCGAACCCGATGCCGTTGCCTTCTTTGGTGTTGATCGCGTCGATCCAGTCCCAGACCGTGTCGGTGACGAGGGACGACCAGATAAACGTCTTGTTCACGTCATGGACGCTCCCGTCATTGCTCTTCTTCTCCCACATGAGCAGCGTGTTCAGGTCGGTGATGGTGCCGTCCCCGTTGTCCTGGTAGCTCAGCGCTCCTCCTGCCTTCACAAAGCCGTCGTCGCGCACCGTCGCGCCGGTGTGCGTCAGCGTGCCCGTGGCCGGAGTAAGCTGCCCCGTCGCGGGGAACGTGCTGCTCCCACAGCTCGACGGCGGCGGCTCTGTGTCCCACGCCTCCACGGCAGTTGCCCACAACCCTAAGCTTGACAGAAGCGCCACACTCAAAATGCTTTTCATCGTTCTTACTCCCCGTTTTCGGCGGGATCGCCGTATGGATAGCGTGGCCCTACCGCAATAAAACAATGTGTAACGAGATAGTCCTGCGGGCTACCCATCAGGACTACATCGCCTAGGGTCCTGTAATATCCGGACATGGGTTTCCATGCCGTAAAAGCGTGCGCGCTCGCCGCGCTCGCGATCTCGGCGTCGGCCCAAGCCCAGGTCTATCCCGCGAAGCCGATCCGAATGATCGTCGCCTACCCGCCCGGCGGC
>DATHHZ010000060.1:0-2503 GCA_035316965.1 Burkholderiales bacterium
CGAGATGCCGGAAGCCTGCTGCGCCGCGTAGGAAAGCAGATGCCTCACGCCGCGCTCATCCAGTTTCGCCAGGGCGCCTGCGGCGGCCGCTGCCCCGAAGGTCGGCCCGAAGCTGTGCGTCGAATGTCCCGCGGCGCGGAACTGAACCGCATTCAGCGACTGCGTCAGCCGGCAGCAGACATCGTAGCCGAGCGCGACCGCGCGAAGGAGCGCCGTACCGTCGGCGCGCTCGCGTTCCGCCATGGCGAACGCCGCAGCGACGACCCCGCAGCCCGGGTGCGTCTGCGAGGGCGAATGCGAATCGTCGGTCTCGTCGGCGTGGCCGAGCATGCCGTTCGCGAGCGCGGCGTTGGCCGCGGCCGTCACGATGCGGCTGCCGACGACCGAGGCCTCTTTCGTCCCGCCGAGAGTCTTCGCGAACGAGATCGCTTTTTTTCCCGGCGGCAGCCGCGAGCCGGACAGCATCGCCGCGAGCGTGTCGAGGAGGTGATGCTTGGTCTTCTCGAGGACCGCGGGCGGGAGCGGCCGGCGCAAGGCCCGAGCGATATAGGCGCTCAAGGCTTGCATGACCGGGGAAATCTGCGGAGCGGTTTTCATGTTTTTCTTCTCGCGCTTTTTCGTCGATACCTTCGCTATTTTATGCGATGAAATGAGTATGATGTCCGCGAAGAGGAGCCCATGAGACGTATCGCCGCCGCGTTGTTCATCGCTGTTGCGTTTTCGGGCGGAGCCCCCGCTCAAGGCTGGCCGGAAAAGCCCGTCCGCTTCGTCGTCGGCTTCACCCCGGGCGGCCCGAGCGACATCCTCGCGCGCGCTCTGGGCCAGAAGCTCGCGGAATCCTGGGGCCAGCAGGTCGTGGTCGAGAACCGGCCTGGCGCGGGCGGCAACATCGCCGCCGAGCTCGTCGCGAAGAGCGCGCCCGACGGCACGACCTGGCTCCTCGGCAACAACAGCATCCTCGCGACCAACCAGAGCCTCTACAGCAAGCTCGGTTACGACCCGGTGAAGGACTTTGCGCCGGTCGCGCTGGTCGCGATCCAGCCCAACATCCTCGTCGTGAATCCGAACGTTCCGGTGAGCTCGGTGAAGGAGCTGATCGCCCTCGCGAAGGCGAAGCCGGGGGCGCTGAACTACGCCTCCTCCGGAAGCGGCGCCGCGGCGCATCTCGCGGGCGAGCTCTTCAAGGCGATGACGGGAGTGCAGATGGTGCATATCCCGTACAAAGGCGCGCAGCCGGCGCTCACCGACGTCATCGCCGGGCAGGCGCAGCTTATGTTCGCGACGTCCGCATCGGCGATTCCGTACATCAAGGCAGGGCGGCTGCGCGCGCTCGCCGTGACCACCGCGCAGCGTTCCGCCACAGTGCCGGAGCTGCCGACCGTGTCCGAGTCCGGCGTCCCGGGTTTCGAGGCGATCACCTGGCACGGGGTGGTCGTACCGGCGGCCACGCCCGCGCCGCTCATCGAACGGTTCAACGCGGACATCGTCAAAGTGCTGCATATGCGGGACCTGCGCGAGCGGCTCGAATCGCTCGGCGCGGAGCTCGCTACCGGCACGCCGCAGGACTTCGCCGAATACATCGCGCGCGAGATCCCGAAATGGGCGAAAGTGGTGAAAGACTCGGGTGCGCGCGCCGAGTAGGCTTGTGGTACTTTGCTGCGACCTCCGGAGGGCAGAAAATGAAAATCGCGACGGGTTTGCTGTTGTGCGCGCTATGCACGTTGACTACGGGCGGCGCGATGGCGGCTGAGATCAGGGTATTGAGCGCCGGCGCAGTCGAGCCCGGCTTGAGGGCCGCTGCAGCCGCTTTTCAAAAGCAGTCCGGCCACGGCGTGAATATCACTTTCAACACCGCGCCCGAGATCCGCAAGCGCATCGCAGGGGGCGAAGCGTTCGATGTGGTGATCGCTCCCCCCGCCGCGCTCGACGAATTCGCCGGAGCGGGCAAGGTGGCGACGGACCGCGTCGGCCTGGGGCGGGTGGGACTGGGAGTCGCGGTCCGGCCCGGGGCCGCCGTGCCCGACATCTCGAGCAGCGAAGCGCTCAAGCGCTCGGTGCTGCAGGCCGAATCGATCGTGTTCAACCGCGCCTCGAGCGGCATCTATTTCGAGAATCTGCTCAAGAAAATGGAGATCTACGAGCAGGTGCAGGCCAAGACCACGCGCTACGCCGATGGCGCCGCCGTGATGGAGCACGTGCTCAAGGGCAAAGGCAGGGAGATCGGCTTCGGCCCGGTCACCGAAATCCTGCAGCACCGCGAGAAGGGCCTGAAACTCGTCGGGCCGCTGCCGCCCGAGGTGCAGAACTACACTGCGTATACCGCGGCGCCGATGACGGCGGCGGCGAATGCCGAGCTCGCGAAGGTCTTCGTGCGTTATCTCGGCAGCCCCGAGAGCAAGGCGCTATTCGTGAGGGCAGGTATCGACCCGTGAGCGACCCAGCATGAGGATCGTGGCAGCATTGCTGTCCTGCGCGGTCGCGGGAACGGCCGCGGCGGCCGATA
>DATHHZ010000061.1:0-3566 GCA_035316965.1 Burkholderiales bacterium
CCGATGTAGCAGTAGATGGCATAGGCGAGAAATCCCGCGTTCATCAGCGCAAACGCCAAGTGCGCGTAATGCGCGTGCATGACGTCGGTCGTCGCGCCCACCAGCCACCAGCCGAGCAGCCCGTATTCCGCCAGCACGTAAAGCGCCGGCGCGGCAGTCCGGCCGGCCACCTTGGGCGTGCGCCCGAAAGGAGTCTTGCGACCGGTGAGGGCCTGCTCCAGGGATTTCAGCACGCCCCCGAGGTTGACGGGAATCAGCATGAGGTTCAGCGCATAGACCCGCAACAGGTCGGCGTACCGATAGCCCGTACGAGCGAGGTCGCGCGCATAAAGAAAGAAGTACGGCGCGGCCGAAAGCGGCAGCCAGGGATTGCGCAGGCTCTCCTCGAATGGGCAAGCGAGCATGATGAGCAGACCCACGTTCACCGCGGCAATCGATACCAGGTAATGACAGCGGAAGAAGCCCTCCACCGCCTTGCGCGCCCTTGAAGGGCCCCGCAGCAGGTAGCGCAACAGCTTCGGCAGGATGATGAGTCCGCCGTTGGCCCAGCGCCGGCGCTGAATAAGCAGTGAACCGAAATCCGGCGGCGTGGCGCTGTAGGCAAGGCGCTCGGGGTAATTGTAGAGTTGCCAGCCGCGGCTTACCAGGTCGATGCTCGACTCGGTGTCCTCGATCACGGTCCGGTCCAGGATGAAGCGCGTGATGGGAAAGCCGCGTTCCCGATCCATCTGGGCGATGTCCTCGAGTGCCCTCTTGCGCAGCAGAGCGTTGGCGCCCACCCAGTATGTGCCGCCGAAAGCGGTGAAACCCTGGTGGATGTTGTACTGGATGTCCGTGGTCGCTCCGGCGATATTTTCAAGGGTGCCTGCGGTCGCCGGAATCGTGCTGTAGGGCGTCTGCGCCACCGCAACTGACTCGTTGCCCGGGATACTCATGTAGTGCACGAGCCGCGGCGCATAGTCGGGCACGATGATGCTGTCGGCGTCCAGTGTGAGCAGGTAGTCAGCGTCGGGCACACTCCAGGTTGCGACGTCCTCCGCGCAATCCTCCAAGTGTAGACCGGCCGCGCGTCGCACTTCCCGCAGACGCTTGCCCATGAGTCCGATGAACGCGTTCAGGTTCATGGCCTTGTTTGGCTCATGGGCGAGGTTTACGTAACGCTTACGCTGGAAGCTGGTGAACTCGACGCGGAACAGGGAGGCGAGCCTGCGGTGCTCGCAAAGCAGGTGCGCTTTCTCGAGCGCGCCCGCCCGGGCGCGTGACGCCACATGTCGTGCCCGCGCCCGGTGTTTTCCTGCGAGCGGGAGAAATACCTTGTCGCGCAGGAGCGCGTCGCCTGCTTCCTCCGCGACCAAGTGAGACGCCTGCTCCTCGAGCCATTGGGCGGCATTCTCGTAGAGCTGGCCGATCCGTTGGGCTTCGGCGGGGAAGTCGATCGCGCCGGCCGCGTACCTGCGCTCGTAGGCAGCGCATTCGCGCTCGAACCTGTTCGCCACATCGGCAAAGACCGCCTGCAACCGGACCGGGAGAGATTCGATGTGCCGAAGCGCCCGCTTATCATCGGCGTTCTCCGGATGAGCTGGATCGTCGATCAGCAGCACTACGCGCCGATTCGGGTAGTCCTGGAGCGCTGCGGAGAATAGCGTCCTTTGCACTACCTGCGGTTCTTCCTTGTAGGACGGAACGAGCACCGTAAGCGACGGGACCGCGCCGTCGGAAAATTCTTCCAGTACGCGAGCCGACGCGGGGCGGTGGCAGAGCCGTCGCAGGAAGTACGCCAGGCGCGTCAACTGGTACACCAGGCTCCCCCAGATGAGCAGCGCGACGATCAGCATAAACAGGATCTGGCCGAGAGCGCCCGGAACGTCGCTCCGATCGGCCATTTTCCGGAGGATCGCCGTAGACTCGACTGCGAGGAGTGCGCACGCCATCGCCGTGACAGCGAGGGTGACGAGGGTAAGTGCGACTTCGAAGCCCTCGGGCTGATAGCTTCGCCCGTTGTCTGTCCGCGGTGAGACGGGGCGAGCTGTGATATCAGAACCGCGCATATCTGGGTTTCAAAACAATTGCATCGATTCTGCCGGGCCAGCCGGGCCTGCGCGAGTCGAGCCGGGATCAGCCAGCCAGCCTGGCCGATCATGGATTTTTGAAGGGTTTGCCTTATTGCTGTCTTGCGCATTGAACTCTACTTATGACGTTTGCATAACTCAAGCCGCGCAGACAAACAGGCAGGGATTAATGCACAAGAAATTACGTGCTCGCCGATTGTTTAACTCGATTCTCTTTTTGCCCGAGCGGCAAATTGCTCTTCGATGCGTCTGCAATCAGCGATATGCGCGGCAATCCAAGAAAGTCACACTCGCCCTTTCGTTTCCGCGCAGAGCGCTCAAGGCTCGTAACGGTAGACTACGGCGCTCGGAAAGGCGCGAATCCTGTGGAAGTTCGGGTGGGTTTCGAGAAACTGCTGGTCCGGCTTGAATGACGGATAGATGGAATGGGTTTCCTCGATACCGGCGGGGTGGTAATACACCAGAAACCCCGGCTGTTTCATGAGTTCGCGCCAAGCTTGATCGAATTCGCCCTGGATCGGTAGAAGGGAGACGGTCCTGCGCTCCGAGTAGAACGCGAACACGGGAAAATTGTGCGCAGCGTAGATCGTGTCCGCCGGCGTGGAAACCTCGCGCAAATAGAGGCCGATCTGCACCTCTTCGCGCTCTGACCGGTTGAGCCACGGCTCCCTGAGCTTCTGCAGCGATGGCGCATAGTCGAGCATCACCACGGCAATGCCCAGCACGATGCCGATGGTCTTTACCGTACGTGGCTGCCGCGCGCACCAGCGGAACATTTCGGCCAGCCCCAGCGCGCTGATAACGACTACCGGGATCGCCAAAGGCAGCAGGTAACGAACCTCCTTGTGTGGAATCGAGAGCATGTAGGCAAAGAATGCGCCCCCCCACATGAGAAGCACCAACTCCCGCTTGGTCCGATCACTCGGCCCGGCGAGACCGGTCAACAGCCCTCCATCCCCGCCGGCACGACGGTACATCGCCCTGTGCGCGACCGGCAACAAGACTCCAGCTCCGAAGAGCAGCCACATGCTGTAGGGAAAAACCTGCAGCAGTGCTTCCCAGTAAAAACCGCCAGGGACCGGCGCCGTCCACTCGGTGACGATTCTCCGGGCCTGGACAAAGGGGTAGAAGAAAGATCCGTAGTTCCACCGTATCCAAATGAGATACGGCGAAATAGCGACAGCAGCCCCAGCGAGCAGAAACGCCAGGCTCCGAATCTTCTTCGGGGAAACGACGGCGTCCAGGGCGAAGTAGACCAAAAGAAAAAGTGAAGTGAACCGTGTTTGTATCGCCAAGGCATAGAGGATGCCCGACAGGAAGGCATAACGAGCGCCGGGCTTGTCGAACAGCCACATGGCGGCAAGCATTAGCGCGAGGGTCGGCATGTCGGTGAGCAACTGATGCGACGCCTCGACGAAGTACGGAGTAAACGCGAACAGGAAGCCGCTGAAAAGGGCCGCAGCGAGGCCGAAGGCCAGCCTTGCGTACAGGAAGGCG
>DATHHZ010000062.1:0-7811 GCA_035316965.1 Burkholderiales bacterium
GTCTACGAAGAAGAGCCGGTGCGCGACACCGGTCATCCGCTGCTCAACATGGACAACGTGGTCTGCACGCCCCACCTCGGCTACGTGACGCGCGAGGACCACGAGATCGCGTTCGCCGAGATCTTCGACCAGATCAACGCGTACGCCGCGGGCGCACCGATCAACGTCGTGAATCCGGAAGTTCTCGCAAAGGCGAGAAACGTCAGACTCAGCTGAGCCGGGCGTGGCAAGCTTATGCGATCAAAAAATGAGACCGATGCCGATCAGGTTCCATCCGTCGTTGGATGCGTCCTTGCTGATCCCGAGCTTCCGTCCGTGCGAATGATGCCGGTATTCGACGAAAACGCGGCTCGACAGATCGTATCCGAGCGAGACATCGAAATCCCAGTGGGTGCCGTTGAGATCGTTCACCTTGTCGATCCAGACTGCGCCCAATCCGGCTCGCCACTTCGAGTAGATCCAGACGCGATCGATACCGGCAAAGAAATTGGCAGCGCTCGGCTCAACATTCGACTCGCGCGCCCAGAACCCGAGCCTCGCACCCCAGCTGCCGCCGTAGCGCGCGGTAACCACCATGGCACCGCGCGCATGGACGAAATCATCGGACACGGACAACCGCAAGTCCGCCCTGGTTTCGTCCAGCGCGTAAGACGGCGAGCTGAGGGAAAGCACCACACCCAGCAAAAAGCCGGTGATCGCCGCGCGGACCGCAGCCACGCAAAGCCTTGAAGGATTCGAGCGCCTCACGAGCCGCTTTCCGCATCTTGCGATCAGCTTTCCGAGTTCACGGGCTCAAGCTGACGGGGATCCAAACGGTACGCGAAAACGGTCGTGGACATGATGCGGTCGCTTATGACCACACTCCGCCCAGCGCCTTGAACAGATCGGCGATCGCCGCCCGCTGCGCGCGCAGCGCGTCGATGCGGTTCTGCTCGGCGGCGAGCAGATTGCGCTCGGCGTCGAGCACCTCGAGCTGGCTGGTCATGCCGTTCTGATAGCGAAGCCGGGCAAACCGTAGCGTCGTCCTGAGCGCCGTCACGCGTTCGCTCTCAGCCTCGAGCCGCTCGCGCGCCTTGGCTTGCGCCACGAGCGCGTCGCGCACCTCGCGAAAGGCATTCTGGATCGCGAGCTGATACTGGGCGAGCGCTTGGCGTTCGCGCGCACCGGCGGCCTGCAGCTGCGCGTCGAGGCGGCCGCCCGCGTAGATCGGCTGGCCCACTGCGAGCGCCGCCTGCCAGATTCCGGCCGGCCCGGTAAATAAATCGGACAGCGCCACGCTCTCGCTTCCCAGATAGCCAGTGAGGGACACCGTGGGAAAGTAAGCGCCGCGCGCCACCGCGACGCGGGCATTGGCGGCGATGAGCGTTTGCTCGGCCTGAACTAGGTCCGGCCGGCGCAGCAACAGGTCCGAGGGCAGACCCGCCGGCACCACGATCGCAACCTTCTGGCCTTCGGGGTCGCTTCCTGCCTCGAGCGCGCCTTCGTAAATCGCCCGGGGGCTCTTGCCGAGCAGCACGGCGAGCACGTTTTCCTGCTGTGCGCGCTGCAGCTCCAGGACCGGCAACAGCGCGCGTTCGGCGGCGACGTCGGCTTCGAGTTGTCGGTAATCGAATTCGGAGATATCGCCGACCTCGAAGCGCCTCTTCTGCATCCCGAGCGCTTCGCTGCGGGCGGCGAGCGAGCGCCGGGTGGCAGCGAGCTGCCCGTCTAGCGCGCGCAAGGCGAAATAGCCCTGCGCCACGTCCGAGGTCAGTGTGATGAGCACCGTTTCGCGCGCGGCTTCAGTGGCGAGCAGGTCGGCGCGCGCGGCCTGCGTGGCGTTGCGCAGCCGCCCCCACAGGTCGATCTCATAGGAAACGCCCACCGCTGCCCGGGTGTCGTTGCTCTCGGGATTGAAGCCGGGCGACAGCGGCGTCGGGCCGCGCTGCGAGATGCGCGTGCGGCTGCGGCTCGCGCTGGCGTTGATTTGCGGCCGCTGATCGGCCGAGGTCACCGAAAGCGCCGCGCGCGCTTCGTCGACGCGGGCGATCGCGAGCATCACATTCGCATTGTGGGCGAGCGCCTCGTCGATGAGGCGGTCCAGCACCGGGTCGCCGTACACCTTCCACCAGCGCGCGTCCCGGGCATGCGCGCCGTCGGCTGGCGCATCGCGCCAGCCCGCGGGCAGATCGACCGGGGGTTTCGTGTAATCCGGTTTCAGCCCCGCGCAGCCGGCAAGCAGAAATGCGAATCCGAGAATGGAAAACTTACGCATGGCCGTCCTCCGTTTTCAGCGGAACATGCTGCGGAATGTCGGTTATCTGGTGCGCGCGTTCACGCTCGAGCTCGATCTCGGTGCGCAATTCCGACGCGGTGCGGCGCTCCGAGAGCCTGCGGTCGGTGATGAGCTTGAAGAACAGGGGCACGAAAAAGATCGCGAGGAACGTCGCCGCCATCATTCCGCCCATGACACCCGTACCGACGGAACGCCGCGCGCCCGCGCCGGCGCCCGCCGAGATCGCGAGCGGCAGCACGCCAAAAATGAATGCGAGCGAGGTCATCAGGATCGGACGGAATCGCAGCCGCGCCGCTTCCAGCGCGGCCGCCGCGGTGGACAGCCCCTCATGGTGCTTCAGCACCGCGTACTCGACGATCAGGATGGCGTTCTTCGCAGCGAGGCCGAGGAGGGTCACCAGCCCGATCTGGAAATACACGTCGTTGGTGAATCCGCGCAGCCACACGGCGGCCAGCGCGCCGAATGTGCCGAACGGCAGCGCCAGCAGCACCGACAGCGGCAGCGACCATTTTTCGTACTGCGCCGCGAGGATCAGGAACACCATCACGGCGGCGAGCCCGAGCGCGATCAGCGAAGTGCCGCTCGATTGCTTCTCCTGGAACGAAGCGCCGCCCCAGTCGTAGCTGAAATCCGGCGGGAGCGTTTCGTCGGCGATTTTTTCCACGACCTGGATCGCCTGGCCCGACGAGACGCCGGGCGCGCCCTGCCCGATCACCTTTACCGCGGGCAGGTTGTTGAAGCGGTCGAGCGAGTCGGGACCGGAGGAGTAGCGGACATTAGCCAGGGCGTTGAGAGGCACCATCTCGCCTTTCTGGGAACGCACGTAGATCTCGCCGATCGAGTCGGGGCGCTTGCGGTAGTCGGGCTCGGCCGACATCAGCACCTGCCAGGTGCGCCCGTACTTGTTGAAGTCGTTCACATAGTAGGTGCCGGAGGTGGCGGCGAGCGTCCCGTAGAGAGCGTCGATCGGCACGCCGAGCGCCTTGGCCTTGTCGCGATTCAGATCCACGTAGAGTTGCGGCACGTTCGCGCGCCAGAAAGTATTGACGAACGAGAGCATCGGCTCCTTGCTCCCGCGCGCGAGGAACTGCTGCAAGGCTTCGGCGGTGCGTTTCGGCCCGCCTTCGCCGCGGTTCTGGATGTAGAACTCGAAGCCGCCCGCCGTGCCCAGGCCGAAGATCGGCGGCGGGTTGAAGGCGAGCACCAGCGCCTCCTTGATGCGCGCGGTCTTCATGAAGAGCTCGCCCACCAGCTGCGAGGCGGTAACGGAGCGCTCGTCCCAGTGTTTTTGCGTGACGAAGATCGTCGCCGCGTTGTTGCGGTAGCCGCCACCGATGAAGTCGAACCCGGTGAACGCGATCGCGTTCTCGTTGGCCGGGTTGGACCGGATCGCCTCCACCACTTCGGTCACCACGCGGTCGGTGCGCTCTAGCGTTGCGCCATCGGGCAGAATCACCGCGGCGATGTAGTAGCCCTGATCTTCGTCCGGCACCAGGCTCCCCGGCGTGATGCGCCATAGCCCGACGGCGAGCGCAACCATCCCCACGAACAGCGCCACCCCGATTCCGCCGCGGCGGATCATCCATGCGACGCCGTCGGTATAGCCCCCCGTAACGCGGTGGAACCAGTCGTTGAACCAGCTGAAAAAGCGCCCCGGCTGCTTGTGCTCGCGCTTCAGGATCAGGACGCACAGGGCCGGCGTGACCGTGAGCGCGACGGTCCCCGAGATCACCACCGCGATGGAGATGGTGATGGCGAACTGGCGGTAGAGCTCGCCGGTGAGGCCGCCGAGGAATGCGATCGGAACGAACACCGCGCACAGCACCAGCACGATGGCGACAATCGGACTGGTCACTTCGCGCATCGCTTTGACGGCGGCTTGGCGCGCATCCAGGTGCTCCTCGTGCATGATGCGCTCGACGTTCTCGAGCACCACGATGGCGTCGTCCACGACGATGCCGATGGCGAGGACCATGCCGAAGAGCGTCAGCGTGTTGATCGAGTAACCGAGCAGATAGAGGCCCGCAAAGGTGCCGATCAGCGAGACCGGCACCGCGGCGAACGGGATCAATGTCGCGCGCCAGTTCTGCAGGAAGAGGAAGACCACGAGGAATACGAGCAGCATCGCCTCGGCGAGCGTCTTCAGCACTTCACGGATCGATACTTCGACGAAGCGTGTCGTGTCGTAAGGCACCGAGTAGGTGAGGCCGTCGGGAAAGCGCGCAGAAAGCGCTTGCACCGTCTTCTTGACGTTGTTCGAGACTTCGAGCGCGTTGGCACCGGGCTGCAGGAAAACACCGACCAGCACCGCCTCCTTTCCGTTGACGCGGCCGATGAAGTCATAGTCCTTGGAGCCCAGCTCGACGCGCGCGACGTCCTTCAGGCGCAGCGTCGAGCCGTCCGGATTGGCGCGCACGATGATGTTCTCGAACTCGCCCGGATCGGCGAGCCGGCCCTGGGTGGTGATCGTATAGACGAGTTCCTGCGGGCCGCCTGCCGGCGTCTGCCCGACCTTGCCCGCGGCGAACTGCGCGTTTTGCTCGTTCAGCACTGCGATCAGATCGGCCGTCGTGAGCCGCAACTGCGTCAGCCGGTCGGGCTTGACCCAGATCCGCATCGCGTAATCCTTGGCTCCGAAAATCTGCACGTTGGTCGTGCCGGGAATGCGTTTCACCACGTCGAGCACGTTCAGCGTTACGTAGTTGCTGATGTGCAGATCGTCGTAGCGCCCGTCGGGCGAGTAGAACGCGGCCACCAGGAGGAACGACGAGGAGCTCTTTTCCACCGTGACCCCGAGCCGGCGCACATCCGCGGGCAGCCGCGGTTCGACCTGCCTGACGCGGTTGTTGATGTTGACGGCGGCCCGGTCGATGTCGGTGCCGATATCGAAGGTGACGCGGATCTGCACCTGGCCGTTCGAGGTGGAGGTCGAGCTCATGTAGATCATGTGCTCGACGCCGTTGATCTGGTTCTCGAGCGGCGCCGCCACGGTCTGCTCGATCACGCCGGCCGAGGCGCCCGGGTAGTTCGCCGTGACGGTCACGACCGGTGGTGCGATCTCGGGATACTGGGCGATCGGAAGGTTGCGCATCGCCGCGAGGCCGGCGATCACGATGAAGATCGAAAGCACCGCCGCGAAGATGGGGCGATCTATGAAAAAACGAGAGAACATGATGGAGCTCCCTTACTTTTGTGCAACGACGGGAGCGCGGCCTTCGGCCTTGGGCGTCCCGTTCTTCGCGGGGTCGGTTTCCCGCGGCTGCAATTCCGCGACAGCCACGGGCGAGCCCGGGCCGATCTTCATGACGCCGTCCACGATCACGCGATCGCCCGAGGCGAGACCCGCAGTCACGATCCAGGCTTCGCCGTGCCAGTCGCCAAGCTCGACCGGCCGCGGCTCGGCCTTGCTCTCGGCGTTAACGACGTAGACGAACTTGCCCTTCGGACCTTCGAGCACCGCACGCTGCGGCACCAGGATCGCACCAGGCCGCTCGGCGCCTTTCAGGGTCACGCGCACGAACTGGCCGGGGTGCAGGAAGCCCGCGGGATTGGGCAGCTCGGCGCGCGCCTCGCTGGTGCTCGTTGTGCCCGAGACGCGCACGTCGGTGAAGTTGGGCTTGCCGGATTCGCTGTATACGCTGCCGTCGGCGAGCTTCACCGTCACCGCGAACCGCCCGTCGCGGGGCAGCACTAGGCGTCCCGCGTCAACCTCGCGGGCGAGCCTGACGCGCTCCTCGTCGGAGACGCTGAACAGAACGTAGATAGGATCGATCTGCGACACCGTGGTGAGCAGCACGTCCGGGCCGGATACGTAGTTGCCTTCGGAGCGCTGCGCGCGGCTGGCGATGCCGGCAATCGGCGCCTCGACCCGGGTGTAGCCGAGGCTGAGCTGTGCATCCGCGAGATTCGCGTGCGCGGTCTTGACCTCGGCTTCGGCCACCTGCTCCGCGGAAGCGGCGTCGTCGTAATCCTTCTGGCTGGCGGCCTTGATTTCGAACAGCGGCTTCAGGCGTGCGCTGTTGCGCTTCGCCTGCGCGAGCTTCGCCTCGGCGCTCGCGAGCGCGGCTTCGGCTCGTGCCGCGGCCACTTCAAAGGGCGCCGGATCGATGGTGAACATCGACTGCCCCTGCGCGACCGGCGCGCCTTCGCGATAGTTGCGTTTCAGGACGATGCCCGTCACGCGTGCGCGCACCTCGACCTCGCGCGAGCCTGCCGTCTGGCCGACATATTCGAAGGTCGCCGGCACCGATTGCGGCTGCACCGTTACGACCGCGACTTCAGGGGGCCGCATGGCTCCATGCGGTTGCGAATTGGCGGGCTCGCAGCCGGAGAGGAGTGGGGTAAGGACTGCAATTGACAATGCCGAAGCAGCAGCCAAATAGAGGCTTCCGACCTTCATAGTCTTGCTCCCTTCTTTCAGTTGGGTTGGGCGTGTGGCCCGTTTCGTTAAGTGTTGACGGACGCGGGCCGCGCGTCGTTCTGGCGATTCTTGTTCGAGAGAGAATCGATCAGGCCCTCGATGCCGCGGTTGCGGATTTCCTCGGCAAAGGTGTCGCGGTAAGTGGCGGCGAGACTCGCGCCGCTGATCTTGACGTCGTACACCTTCCAGCCCGAGGGGGTCCTCTCCATCTCGTAATCGATGGATACCGCTTGAGCCCCCGATTGCCTGACTTCGGACCTGACGGTGACTTGCGCGTCGCCGGGCTGGGCGCGCAAGGGCTTGAACTCGATCACCTGGTCGCGGTAGTTGACAAGCACCCCGGAATACGTGCGCACGAGAAGGGTCCTGAATCCCCGAACGAGCTGCTCGCGCTGCTCGGGGCTCGCGCGCCGCCAGTTGGCGCCCATCGCGATCCGGGTCGTGTGCGCAAAATCGAAATGAGGGAGGATCTTCGCCTCGACGAGGCTCGCGATCTTTTTCGGATTGCCGCCCTGGATGTCCTTGTCCTTCTGGATCGCGGCGAGCACGTCCGACGAGATGGTCTTGACGAGCGCGTCTGGCGCCAGTTCCTCGCCGTGGGAAGCCGATGCAGTAAGCGCGAGCACAATCGCGGCGGTTTTGAGGGTGTTGCGCATGGAATTCAATTCCTTTCAATAAAGCCATTAGCAGTGAGTGCAGTGAGCTTGCGCCAGCGCTGCTGACAACGTTGTGTCAGGAGCATGCTTTCCACGTCGGTTGGCGCGGCGTTTTTCGACGATGACCGAGCCACCAGAGGATCGGCGCGCCGATCAGAGCGCCCGGCAACAGGAGGATCGCGGCCAAGTACAGCCCGCTTTTAAGAAAGGTGCGCGACAGAGTGCTCATGACCGATCTCCGTTTGAGTTTTGGATCACGCGAACTCGCGCACGACTTCTTCCGACTGCGCCTCGGCGGACGCCATCGCGTTCTTGAGGGCCTCCTTCACCAGCGAACGCTCCGTCGACATGCGGCACGGTGCTCTCCTGGAGTAGGTGATCCCTTGAGCGCTGAAAAAACGCTTGCAGATTAAGCTTCTCAGCTGCACTTTTCATATATGTACTATTCAGTTAAAAAAAA